>CAZBDF010000403.1:0-4736 GCA_964490385.1 uncultured Lentimicrobiaceae bacterium
CGGCAAGTTTGAAATCCCGATCGGGAAAAGCTACCGGGAAAAAGTAGTGGGAGTCCTTTCAAAACCCTGATATCTTGGGCTGGTAAAATTTTATTTTCTTTCTATGCTCCTGTTTTTCTTCCAAAAATATTTCTTAGTTTCCTACTCACCGGCCTACAAACATTTTTTCTGCAACCCGGTACAGCCTGTCCTGCATGGCGGGAGGTTGTGGTATTGGTGTGCCGGGCATGTAGTAAACCTAACGGGTGCGTGGGATTAACACTCACAAGTCTCCAGAGACCCTTATGACGGGAATTCCATAGCCGAAGGCAAGGGTGTCCTGAGCGATCAGTCACGCACGTGCGGGATAAAGGAAGTCCTAGGCAAACATTTGATGTGACGAACAGAAACCGGATACGAGGCCTGTCTCTCTGGGTAATTGGTCTATAAACTAAGAAGCCCAAAAGTCACTCGGAAGAGAGAGGGGTAAATCCGGCACATCGAATGGAAAGGGTTAGTACTTACCCCGGGAGATCTTTACGTGTACCGGGCAAACTGACTATATTTGATGTCCTCTCCAGCAAACCTCCTTCAGGTCAAGCCAGCGGAACCGGAACTGATCAGGCAGGAGGAGTTGAATTGTTATCGCAATTGTTTGGTTTGTAAAGTTAATGGAAACCGCCTTGATACTGAGTAGATATGCCGGGTGGTGTGGGGGGAACAGCGGCGCAAGCCGCTTCCTACCCGATTAGCTATTAGATTCCATGAAGCACTAAAAACCCGGTACGGGTTACTAATATTTTTTAGTATACTGATAATCAAACATTAAAGAGATTCAAAATATTTGGATGCGGGCATAGGTGAGATATTATTCGAACTCCACCCTAGAATTTTTCTCTCATAAGTTTATAAGTATGTATATCAGTATATTAGAATGGAGTTGATAAATCATTTTTAGATAATATATAAATTGCCAAAGTTAATTAACTCATTGAAAGATGTCAATTTATTTCCCCTCTCAATATTACATTTTTGTTTTTCCAGTATCTAATTTCAGTTGTTCTTTAGATTCTTTAGATCCTAAATTTCGAAATACTTCATTTCAACTTTAGATTAAAACCTAATACTCTTGTTGATCTATATTGTCTTAACTTGTATTTTGATTGTAGGTCAATTAACGGAATATTAATTTGGTTAAATTAAAAAATTATATTGTTACCCAGGTCGTGAAAGTAAATATTAAATAACTCGCAGCTTAACAATAACTTAACAATGGATTTTTATTTAGGGGACGCTGGGTAGGGGTGCTATTCGGGATAAATTTACCACCGATTCTGACTACGGATTAGAAGGTTTGGGGTTCGAGTCCCAGCGGGTTTCCGCCGGAACATTTTAATCCGGTTACGGGGTTTGTTAATGGAAATGAATAGGTCACCACTCACAGGATCTTGTCCAAGGCGATTACTGACCAATCCACATAATCCGTCAAAGCTTTTTAGCATGTCGGTTGGTTCCTTAAGAAGAAAATGCCGGGCAGAAGTAATCGAAAACATTTGCCTCAGGCTTTGATCAGTTCAAGTATTGTTCTAGCTGGGGTATGTACCGGAAGATATAATTCTACTCCATTTGGATAACTTAAACTTATCCCTGTTTCCTGAACTTGACCAAGATGCACAAAGCCATCGAATGACTGTAATCCTTGTTTATCCTTTTCAATCCAATAACGGATGGTGTGTAGATTTATGTTCTCTCGTTTGGCGTAGGCTGGCTGGTTTAATCCGCTTGATTGCCACTGGACAATATGCTCAAGCATCTTTTTTTTCTGTTGTGAGTTTATCATCTTAGCTTTTTGTGGCAAAGGACAGAAGATTGCCTGGCTCAAGAAAAATGTCCGTGGCCGAAGGGATACCTGCTGTTTAATAAGGGCTCAAAACGCTACTGTAAATGACGACATTCAGCAACCCAAAGTTATCAAGAGCGAGAACTAAACTACACTTTGTATTATCCACAATAAAACTAGTATATCAGTTTATAAAACACTAATGATAAAACAACAAAAAAATGCTGATAATTAAAGATTTATACTTATTTTTGTAAGTAGTTAAAATTTTCAATTTGAAACATACTAAATCCTTAATTGAAATGAAAACAATTACATTATTATTTTTGATTTTGTTAGCAGTTTCTAACAATAATACACACGCTCAAAATGCAATAGCGACTATTGATAATGTGGATGCGTGTGACTCAACAGTCGTTTCGGTATCGGTAAATATTGAAGATTTTTTAAATGTAGGTGCAATAACAATGTATATTGGCTTCGACACATTGAGCCTTAAAGATGTATCAATTGAAAATATTAACAGCCAATTTGGAGGCCTTTTATTCAATGTTTTCTATGAACCAGAGCCTCAAATTGGTATAAGCTGGACCAGTGTAAATGGTGCAAGTGTTGTTTCCGGAAAACTTTTTGATATAAAATTGTTCTACACATCAGGAACATCCAACCTTAATTTTCTTGATGGATGCGATATTACTACACCTGATTTGGAAAACATCCCAGTTGAATATATCAATGGTTCGATTTCCCCATCGATTAAGATCATTCAGCAACCGGAAGATAAAATTGTCACTGAATTGGATGAAACAATCTTTTCAATTGAAAGTGAAGGCGGAGAAAATTTCCAATGGCAAATAAGTATTGATGATGGCATTTCTTTTCTTGATTTGGAAAATTCCGGAATCTATTCTGGTGTGCATCTGCAGGAATTAACAATTTCTTCTACACCCGGCGCCTTAAATAATAATTTATTCAGATGTAAAATATTTAATACAGATTGCATGGTGGTGAGTAATTATGCATTGTTGACTGTTTTGCCATTATTGGAAACCCAAACTGTTGAATTTGTTAAAGGGTGGAATAGCTTTTCAACATATCTTTTACCTGTTGAGACGGAACTTGAGGAAATTTTTGCACCAATCATGTCCTCTATAGAAATTATAGATGATGGGTCAGGCATATATTACCCACCCAGCGGATTGAATACAATTGGTGAGTTCGATCCCCGGAGAGCTTATGTATTGAAATTAAAATCTGATGAAACTTTTAATATGTCTGGATATGAGAATGGCAATACAGTATTACAAATTCCAAGTGGTATGAGTTATTTACCAATCTTATCACCGTGTAATGTTGGCGTCGAATTATTGTTTGGCGAGAACATGAACAAAGTTGAAATAATACGTGAACTTCCAGGCTTACATATGGTTTGGCCTTCAAAAAACATTTACACACTTTCTTATTTAGAAACTGGCAAAAGCTATTTAATTCAAACCGACAGCAATTTTGAAATCATCTTTCCTGCTTGTCATTGATAACAATTAAACTGATTTCGACATAGCATTAAATATAAGAATAGAAGCCAACTGTGAGCTTCATTCTTGTCATTTTTCAAGAAATTTCAAGAGGGCAATAAACTTGGTTCTACCACGAATTTAATGGAAAGGCTAAATTAGCAAAAAAAAGTAAAAATGTTTTCAGAGCAATTTTTTGAGTTAATACTTGATTTTGGGGATGAATGGAATGTGAAGCGGGTTTATGTAAATACGCAAAAAGATGAAGTTGATATTTTCATTGAACATGATGCTAACCTTGCAGAGAACCCATCCACACGTGAAGACTGTCCGATATATGACCATGCCCCTTCACGAAGGTGGAGGCACTTAGATACAATGCAATTTAAAACCTTCATTAACTGTTGTGTTCCACGGATTAAGGACAGAAGTGGAAAAGTAATGACCGTCAATGTTCCATGGGCAGACCCTTACGAGCGGCACACTTATTTGTTCGAGAGCCTTGCCATAGATATTTTACGAGGTACAAAGAACCAGACAAAAACATCAGAATTACTGCGATGTGGTTTCAATGTTATCAACCGGATAATCCACAATTCTGTAAAAAGGGGTATGGGCAAACGGCCTAAAGGTTATTGTTTTGAACATTTAAGCATAGATGAGAAATCCTTTAAAAAAGGGCACAAATATGTAACAGTATTAAGCGACCCTATTTCAGGTGTAGTTGTTGAAGTTACCGAGAACCGGGATTCTACATCAAGCAAGCAAATCCTTAAATCCTCGGTAAAAGAAGAGCATAGGGCAAAGGTAAAAACCGTGACCATGGATATGTGGAAACCTTACCTAAGTGCTACAAAAGAAATCCTGCCTAATGCTGAGATTGTACATGATAGGTTTCATTTGGTAAAATACCTTAATGACGCTATGGATAAGGTTAGGAGAAGGGAGGTGAAAAAGCATGAAGAACTTAAAAATACGAAATACATTTTTCTCAAAAACACGGAGAAGCAAACAGAGAAGCAAAGGGTTAAGTTTAAATGTATAGCCAGTGCAAATTTTGAAGTTAGCAGGGCGTGGCAGGTAAAAGAAAACTTCAGGGATATTTTTGGATGTAAAACAATTAATGAAGCCTTTTCGCTTGTTTTTCAATGGGTAAGATATGCACTGGGAGTCAAAATTAAGGAAGTTACTAAAGTTATTGAAACATTTCAAAGGCACTTAAGTGGGATTGTGAATGCAATGGTCTCGACCTTTTCAAATGCTATGGCGGAAAGACTCAACGGAAAAATTCAAGAAGTTAAATCTTGTGGAAGGGGATACAGAAGGTTTGAAAAATTTAGGAGTGCAATCCTCTTTTTTCATGGTGGATTAAACCTCTACCCATTAAAATAACAGTAGAACCA
>CAZBDF010000404.1:0-4726 GCA_964490385.1 uncultured Lentimicrobiaceae bacterium
TTAACAACAATGTCCCAAACTTTCTCCCCAATTGCCATTGACATTTGATAGACTTTAAATTCCTCTAATTTCATATCAATATAACTTTTAAATTTCCTGTTATTAATATTAAAACCACAATGGCCAACCTACCTTCGCTGAGCTTCGGAGGGGCAGGCAATGACTACAAATGACCATCAATGACTACTAATGACCATCAATGACTACTAATGACTATCAATGACTTTTGCATTGATAAATGTTTCAATTATACTTAATCCATTAAGTACCTAAATGATTTTTGGCTTTGCTATATCTTCAATAATTGCTTGATTTCCTTTTCCAACTGATCGGTGCGAATGCCTTTATCGAGAAAAAGGTCGGCTTTAATCCATTTGTTGCTGCCTTGCTCATCCAGGTCGAAGCCCATGCCGGTTTCGGCTGTAACTGCTGTAGCAAGTATCACCGGTACATCCGGGTATTTCTTTTTTAATTTATAGCTTAGGATAAAACCGCTGTCATCCTTTTCCATCATCAGGTCGAAAATTGCCAGGTCAGGTTTGAAGGTTTCGATAATTTTTTCACCTTCGCGCTGACTTTCGGCAGTGATTACATCAAAACCAAAACGTTCAACTTTCAGTCGGAGTTGAAACAGATAATCCATATCATCGTCAACAATCAATATCGTTTTTTTCATTTAGGTCAAGTTTTACTTTGTTTCATTTTTTCATCATCAGAATTAACAACTGTAATATATATTATGGACAGTTTCAAGTTACAAGTTACAGGTTGCAAGGAGTGCGCATACCTGCAACTTGTAACCTGCAACCTGCAACCAATCCCAGGTTTATTTTAGTAATATATAATTTATTCATCTCCATCATTTACAATTAATACTCCTCAATATTCCGTGGCAGGCTAATCTTAAATGTAGTGCCTGTCGGGCCTTGAGTCGCATCAGCATTGGAAATAATATCCACCTTTCCCTTGTGCATTTTTACAATTCCATAAACCAAGGGCAATCCCAGCCCGGTTCCTTTACCAATGCCTTTGGTTGTGAAAAAGGGCGTGAACACGAATTCCATGTTTTCTTTGCTTATGCCAGTTCCTGTATCCGAAAGGTTGATGCAAATATTGTTTTCGTCGTCCGTGAGTTTCAATGTCAGCGTACCTCCCTCGCTCATGGCTTCCACGGCATTTTTTTCCAGGTTGGTCAATACCTGCATAATCTGATCGGTATCGATATTAATAATCGGATTTGTGAGTTCGCTGATAAAGTCGATAGTGATATTGTCAGGTTTTAGGATGGATTTTATGCTCTCTTTTACAAAATCGATAAGATTGACCTGGCTGAGGTTCACCTGGTTTTTACGTGCAAAGTTGAGCAATCCGCCAACAATTTGTTTACACCTTGCTGTTTGTTCAACAATCAGGTCGAGATCCTGACGGATGGGTGCATCAGCAGGGGCTTCATCTTTTAAAATATTACTATACATGGTGATTACACCAAGTGGATTATTTAGCTCGTGGGCAATGCCTGCCGAAAGCTGCCCCATGCTGGCAAGTTTTTCCGATTGCTTCAGGGCCTGTCGTGTAGAAGCCAGTTTGGTGTTCGAATCGTTAAGGTCGTTTACTGATTGATGCAATTTTTCGATGGTAAATGGCAGGCACATTTCGTGTTCGGCAAGCCCCTGCACAATAGCTACCGCATGTTCGCGACAACTGGCATATCCGCAGGCACCACAGTTGAGGTGGTCTTTTTCGCTAAACTTGCCGATGTCGTGTAATACTTTTGTTATCTCCTCTTCTGATGGGGCAGCCAATCTTCGATCCTGCTCATTGTGTTCCTGGGCAAGATTAATATGGCTATACTTTTCGATATCCTTTTGCCATTCATCCATGTTCATTTCATCCAGCTTTTGCTTCACGAAATAACTTACACTCTTGCGCCGGTTATAGCGTTTTCCGCCGTGCGACATACCTGGCCCCATTATGCAGCCCTTGCAACACAGTAACTCCAGGTTCGGTTTGTTGTCGTCGGTGGATTCGAACACGCTAACTGCCTCACTGAATTTATGATGCCCGGAAGCAACAATTATATTTTCTGATAAAATATCCTCCGAAATATCAGCAGTTTGCAATAAGCCCCGACTGACAGGAAAAATCGAACCTTTCCCAGCGCGTGGTGGATCAAATGGGACAGGTGTTATATTCTCGCTTGTAATTCCCTTTTGGGTAAAATAATCCCTCAGTTCGTTAAAGGTTATCGCTTCATCAACTTCGTTAGATTCTGCTTTTTTTGCAACACAAGGGCCAATAAAAACAATTTTAGCATCATGCCCGTATTTCTCCTTTACTATGCGGGCCATGGCAACCATGGGTGAAGCCAGCGGTGCAAGCGATTGTATTAGGTTTGGGTGGTAATGTTCGATGTAAAAAACAATAGCGGGGCAGTCCGAAGAAATGTAGCCTTCCCCCTTATCATCATCATGGAGCTTTTTGTATTCCCTGGCCACCATATCGGCACCAAAAGCAACTTCGCACACATGACTGAAACCAAGTGCTTTGACCATTCCAACGAATTTTTTATGGTCCTCAATTTCGGTAAATTCAGCAGGGAAACTGGGTGCGACTATGGCAATTGTTTTTTCGTGTGTTGCCAAAATATCATCAACAAGATCCGTGGTTTTAAGATAAACTTTGGCTCCCTGGCTGCAAACGATAGTACAATTTCCACAACCAATGCAACGCTCGTTGATTACCTCGGCCTGGCCATTTATAATTTTAATGGCTTTTACAGGACATTCCCTAACGCAGGTGTAACATACCCGGCAGCGGTCTTTTACCGTAAATACCAATTGCTTATGTATGGAATGACTCACTTGTTCTATTGTTTAATGTCGATAAATAAGTATCAGATTCTAAAACAGAAGTTACAAGTTGCAGGTTACAAGTGGCTACCTGCAACTTGAAACCTGCAACTTGTAACAGTTTTTCAAATTAGTACATCACGTTTCTGATAAGTCGTTTTAAGTTTCTCAATAAACGAATCCTTTTCTTTGCCCTGGTATTTATTCAGTAATTCGATAACTGCAGGGTTTTTATAGGATAACTTGATTGAGTCCTTATCGTCGATATCATAAAGTGCCTTTTGTCGCGCCTTAACTTTTTCCTTGTTATCGGCTATGGGCTGTCCTCCGCCATTAATACAGCTTCCCGGACAGACCATCACTTCGATAAAATGTAAATCACCCCTTCCTTCTTTTACCTGCTTAATCAGGGTTTTTGCATTTTCTAATCCATTAACTGCAGCAAATCCAATTTTCTTATTGCCCATTTTTACAAAAAACTCCTTTACATTTTTATTGCTTCTCAAGGCAGTTACTTTGAGGTTAACAATATGCTTTCCGGTTAACCGATGATGCAAGGTGCGATAAACAGCTTCGGCCACGCCTCCACTAACACCTAATATTTTTCCTGCTGAACTGCGGATGGCGAAGGGGCTGTCGGGAAGTTCGGGTGTGCTTTGCCGCAGGTTTAAACCGTATAGTTTTATCAAACGAATTACTTCACGGGTAGTAAGCACAACATCCACATCCGAAATGCCTTTGTGCGTGTGTTCCTCACGGTGTGCTTCGAATTTTTTTGCCGTGCATGGCATGATAGAAACCGAAAAAATATTTTCACCTTTTATCTTTTGCTGACGGGCATAATGATGTTTTATCAGGCTTCCCAACATTTGTTGGGGTGATTTACTTGCGGATAAATTTGGGATTAGATCCTCATGGTATTCTTCGATGTATTTTACAAAAGCAGGGCAGTCGCTCGAAAACATCGGCAGGTTTTCCTTTTGGTCGATGCGTTCTACTACTTCATCAACAATTTGCGTTACCATCAGGTCGCCTGCAAAGGCAGTTTTAAATACCTTTTGAAACCCCATTTTACGAAGTATCGATACCAGGTATCCATCGAAATCTTTACCTGATTTAGCACCAAATTCTTCGGCAAGTGAAACGGATACCGTTGGTGAAACCTGTACAACCACATGTTTGTTGGGGTCTTGCAAGGCTGCTTGAACCTGCATGAGATTGTCTTTTTCGTGCAGGGCACCTGTCGGGCAAACCTTGATGCATTGTCCGCAATTGATGCAGTTGGAAATATTGAGGTGTTGGTTAAAAGCAGGGCCCACCAGGGTTTGCATCCCTTTGCCGATGAAATCGAATGTGGATACGCCAATACGCTCTTTGCAAACCCTCACACATCGGCCACACAAAATACATTTATCAGGATCGCGAACAATACTGACACAGGAATGATCCTTTTTTTTATCCAATCGAACAACGGGTAACCTGCGCTCGCGGATCCCCAAGTCATCGGCCAGGTTTTGCAATTCGCAGTTTTTATTTCTGATGCAGTACAGACAATCATCCGGGTGGCTCGAAAGCAGTAATTCAACAATTGTACGCCTCGCCCTAATGACCCTTGGTGAATGGGTTTGAATTTTCATCCATTCTTCAACAGGGTAGGAGCAGGCGGGTACAAGATCGTCCTTTCCTTCAACTTCAACAACACATATACGGCAGGCCCCTGTTGGAGTAAAGCCTTCCATGCTGCACAGGGTAGGTACACTGATCCCATTTTTTTTCAAGGTTACCAGGATGGTATCTCCTTTCGTGGCCTTGATGGTATTTTGGTTGACTTCGATGTTAAAAATCATTTGAATTCCTGTTTATTATTTCTACCTCGT
>CAZBDF010000405.1:0-4717 GCA_964490385.1 uncultured Lentimicrobiaceae bacterium
TTGTAAAAGGCTTCGGCGAAATTGGGTTGTAAAGTCATGGCAGTGGTATAATCCTGGATGGCCCCTTCAAAATCGCGCATCCGGTTTTTTATGTTACCACGGTTATAGTAGGCGAAACTCATCTGTGGATTGAGTGCAATCACCTGGTTGTAATCAGCCAGTACACTACTGAAATCCGGAATTCCTGGTTGTTTGGTTTTTTTTGGATCGGGAGAATTGCCCTGCGTAATGGTGATTTGCGGTGCCGATTCTTCAATCGAGAACTGATGTTCGATCAACTCAAAGTTGATGTTGGCGCGGTTGAAATAAGCCTCCAGGTAATCGGGTTTCAATTCAATGGCCCTGTTAAACGACCTGAGTGCATCATTATAATTCTGCATCATTGCATTAAAAGTGCCCATCCTGAAATAATTTTCCTGATTGAAAGGATCGAAATACTTTACACTGTCGAGTTCCTGGCTCAAGTAACGTGCTATGTCGTTGGACAGGGTGTGATTTTCAGCTGATATCCCATAGGAAAACTCATCATACTTTTCATTATATCTATCCAGTGGTTTATAGATGTAACCTGATTTACGTTCTTCGGCAATCATTTTTTCGGAAGGTAAATACACAATGTTAAAGTTGGGCTTAAGTTGAATAAACACCTGTTGATTTTGGATTTGCCCACCTGAAATATTATTCGAATTAAAATCAGCCTCAAACTCGATGATCCGCTTCATGTAAGAGGAATCCGCTGAATAGCGCTGGTTGAGCATCCCAAAATCCTCACCTGAGTTCACTGCATTAACAATGCCGATACCAATATCGTGATCATTTTTGGCTCCTTCGTAATCACCAAGTTCCTGTTTCGCCCCAGCCCTGCTCATGTATGCCGCCGCAAAATCAGGGAAAATTTCGATGGCACGGGTATAGCTTTCCAGGGCATCCTCATATTTTTCGAGCTTCATGTTTGCATATCCCATATTGTACCAGGTGTAAACATTCTCGGGATTAATCCTCAACACATCTTTAAGGTCTTCAATGGCCGATTCAAAATCCTCCATTTCCATTTTTATCAAAGCGCGATTGTAAAAGGTAAGGTCGTTGTACGGATCCAGATCAATCACCGTGTTAAAATCCCGTAAGGCGCCCAGTGTATCGCCCACCTTAATTTTCGCTGCCCCGCGATAGAAATAGCTTAATGGGTTATTTTCTTCCAAACGGATGGCTTGATCGAAATCGTTCATGGCTTCATCGTAACGATCGAGTTCATTTTTATATAAACCACGCTGAATATAGGCTTCGGTAAAAACAAAGTTAAGCTTGATGGCTGCATTGCAATCTGCTATTGCTTCATCGAAGCGATCTAAATATGCTTTGGCCATTGCCCGGTTCAGAAAAGCTTCTTCAATATCGGGCCTTAACAGGATGAGGGTATCAAAATTTTCGATGGCACCCACATAATCCTTCATGCGTATTTTGGTGGTGCCCATGCTATAAAACACATTGGGGTTGTTGGGCCTGCGTTCGCTAGATTTCCTGAAATCCTCCAATGCACTGTAATAATTAAAAAGATTTGATTTAACTACACCACGGTAATAATAAGCATCAGGATTATAGCTATCGAGCATAACGGCACGGGTAAAGTCAAACTCAGCACCCCTGTAATCTCCCAGCACCATTTTTGCCTGCCCCCTGAAAATATGTGGTTCGGCAAGGTCGGGCTTAGCGCGGATGAGCATATTAAAAGTCTGGATAGATTGGGTGTATTTTTGATTATAGAACTCGTTGATCCCTTTGTTCATGAAGTATTCCACTTTGATCTGGGCACCGGCTTTCAGCGCGAAGATCACGAAAAGGACAACAATGGTATTTCGAATCGATGATAACTTCATTGGCAATAATGAAAGTGGATTTCGTTTAATTCGTTTAATTCGATGATAAGTTAGATTTTTGTTTTTTCGACAAGATGAACGCCTGACATTTCCATTTTCTTATCTACAGCTTTACACATATCGTAAACCGTAAGCAATGCAATATTCACTGCAGTAAGGGCTTCCATCTCGATACCGGTTTTTCCGATGCACTTTGCGAGACTTTTGACCATTACACCATTTTCCTTTAATTCTGTTTTCACTTCAATTTTGGTGATGGAAAGTGGATGACACAAAGGGATGAGTTCGCTGGTTTTTTTACCACCCTGGATGCCGGCAATTTCGGCTATGGTGAGCACATCACCCTTTTTCATTTGATTGTCGCGGATGAGTTGCACTGTTTCGGGAGCCAGGCTGATAAATCCTTCAGCTTTTGCGGTTCTCACCTGATCCGGCTTATGGCCAACATCCACCATAAGTGCTTTGCCTGATTCGTCGGTATGTGATAGCTTGGGCATAGTTTATATATTTTAGTTCAATTGTATGATTTGTATCCTAGAGGAAACAATTTGAAAATTCCCACCACGGAGACACGGAGGCACAAAGGTTTATAAATAACCATAAACAGATTCCAGGAGGCCCGGTCCCATCTCCTTATGAACTGTTATAGCTGAATCAAGAATCTCCTTTGATAAGTAATTATACCTCTGCTTATCCATACTTTGTC
This sequence comes from uncultured Lentimicrobiaceae bacterium, assembly GCA_964490385.1. Classification (GTDB taxonomy): domain Bacteria; phylum Bacteroidota; class Bacteroidia; order Bacteroidales; family 4484-276; genus 4484-276. The sequence continues at coordinate 2,584 of CAZBDF010000405.1, forward strand.
TCCTTCTCTGTGCCTTAGTGACTCTGTGGCTATTTTTTCTCTTACCTCCCAATATTATGAAAATGATTAATTTGAGGGGCAGGATTGAGGTTTAACCAAAAAAAATCTAAATGTTTTCGAGTTTTGTAATCCACTCATTAAAATGGGGGCATTTATTTCGTAAGTTGGTTAGTCCAATATCTTCGGCAACCAAAGGACCTACCTGAGCTTTTTGGTTTTTGTAATTAGGTAAATATCGAATTATTCGCTTTGAGGGCGAATTTTGTAAAGATTCGTTAATTTCCTCAGGGTTAGAATTGCCTATAGTTCGTTTCAGTTTGTTTATTCCTGTTTGTTCATCAGGATACATTATAATCAACCTATTAGGGTCAACCAATAGCAATGTTTCGAATTCGTGTAACTGAACATAAGGTATAAAATTCGGATGATCAATGTCCAGGGCAATTGCATCCTCCAATGCTTTAATTCTCTGATAGTGGCCAGCGATATTTTGAATTGGTTCTGTGTATGGACTTTGTGCATCTTTTGGGAATGCATATAAATCAATAAAGCTAGTGTAGAAAGTATTTGGCCTTTCTCTGTCGGATTCAATCCATCTTAATACATCATTCCTAAACTTAATGTACTTCAATAATCCACCTTTCGCTGGTTTTCTATTTCTACTATCCCAACCTGTTCTAATCTTTCGGGAAGACACAAATATATTTAAGGGAGCAAAATGTCTTACCATCACATCATTTACAAAGGTTTCTTCTGAATTTCCTTCTACAACAATTTGCAAAATTTTCATGGGCGGCCTCCAATTATGTTTTTCTCCCAAATCTGCCCCGTCGAAAATTCTTCCAGGTATGCATAAAGGTTCTCTGAATCCGGACGATGATACTCAGAATCCCTTCCTTTACGATCAATAACAACTAAATCTTCTAATTCAAAATTATTAACTAAACTTATTGATTGTGTTGCGACAAATATCTGGCAATATGATGTGGCTACTTTTATTAATCCTGTAACAGCATCAATTGCACTTGGATGCAATCCTAGTTCAGGTTCATCTAGGAACAAAACTGTTGGCAAATCTTTAGGGTTTTGTGCCAATAGGCTGATTAAAGCGATAGTTCGTAACATTCCGTCCGAAGCTTGTCCTGCATTAAAAATTTTTGTAGTGCCTTTTTCTTTCCAACGTATTAGGATTTGACCGAACTCAGGATAGAGATCAAAATCATCAAAAAAGGGCAATACCAATCGTATATATTTGACAATTCTTATGTAGTAGGCTTTTTCTTCATTTTGAAGACGGTATAAAAAACTACCTAAGTTTTCTCCATTTTGCTTCAACCATCTTCCGTCTGCCTGGGGCCATTTCAATCTCATCGGAGCAGTATCACTGGTATTGTGGAACTGATACACAATCAGCTTTCTTAGCAAATTTAAAATCACCTTGGCCGATTCGTTTGTGGTTTCAGGTAATTTGGCTTCTTCATGGCCAACACCACAACTGGTCCAATCCTTTTTATCTTTAAACCTATTTGTTGAATAACGATACTTTTCTTCTTTAAAAACAAGCTTGTCAGGTTTCGCAAACATTAAACTAAATTGATATTCATTAGTACCAGTATGTGTTTCCAGTTTAATGAGGGCATCTATGCTTTTGGTAACATCTGCACCATCATACAAAATATCATTTGCACCACCTAAATAAGCAACATGCTCCTGCAATTTCCCGTCTGAGTTTAGCATCCAGCTCAAAAATCTGAAGAAGGAAATGAAATTACTTTTACCTGCTCCATTTGGGCCAATCAGAATATTTACTGCACGGGGCTCAAAATCATCAATTGCTTTTATGCTTTTGTATCCTTTTATAGTAAAGGATTTCAGTTTTATTTCGGGCATCTTATACTAATTTTTTATCAATGATATAATTTTTCATTTTTCCTCCAATACAAACCAACAAATTTAAACCTTTTCTAAGATTGGCATTTAAGGTTGATAATTATGATCAAATTAGGGCATCTGCAATTGGGCTTGTTTTAGCATTTTGCCAGTCCTACCCCCCAATATTATGAAAATGGTTCACATGATTGACAGTCCCCGATTTGGGTTTATTCCCTAAAGCAAGATTTATTGCAGCTTCAGT
>CAZBDF010000406.1:0-4694 GCA_964490385.1 uncultured Lentimicrobiaceae bacterium
ATGAATAACCCCCGCCTTTTCGCTGTTACTGCCTTTGGCAGTAACAGCGAAAAGGCGGGGGAGGCAAGTGTCGAATTTATTATTCCCCGGCATAAATGCCGGGGCAACGCAAAAACACTGACTTTATAGACGAACACTAAATAGATCACAGGTCTAATCAATGGATCCCGCTAAACTCCGTTTGCGGAATTTCCGCTTTCAGCGAGACAGGATTTCGACCATCGAATTTCAGTTCGCTGCGCTTCTTGAGTTTTTTTATTGATCTCGATTTGAACTGTTGATTTCCCGCCTTGCAGATCCCGCAGCACTTTGTTTGCGGGATTAGTTCGACCATCGAATTTCAGTTCGCTGCGCTTCTGAAATCCGGGTCTCACTAATTTAAACCCAATCCAAAAACAATTCATTCTAATTTTGCCCCACAAGATTTTAGCCCGCACTATTCATCTAAAAGCATAGATTTGCCAAAAAAATTGGAATATGAATTATTTGCTGGGCATTGACGATACCGACACACTGGAATCACGCGGAACTGGATATCACGCCCGATTGCTGGCATCCCGTATCGAAAATGCCAACCTGGGGATAATTCATGGGATTACACGCCATCAAAATTATGTGCATCCTGAAATTCCATACACTTCACAAAATAGCTCTGCTTGTTTGGTGGTTGAAACGGATGATGCTGAAACACTAACGCAATTTTGCAGAAGTTTTTTATTGGAAATTGCACCAGAAGGTTCAGATGTTGGATTGTGTATGGCTGGTATCGATGATGTTGCTGATGAAGTTATCAAATGGGGCGAACGTGCTAAATGTGAAGTACTGACTAAAAAAGAAGCATTGGCCCTGGCCGTAAAGCACAATATTTACCTGGAAGGTTTAACTGGTACACATGATGGTATTATTGGGGCATTGGCAGCTATCGGCCTGCGAAAAAACGGCAACGACGGAAGGTTTATCTGGCTAAGGCACAAAAAGGAATTGCGCGAGCTGACATCTGGGTTTTATACACAGGATGAGTTGGAAGAAGATTTTGGTGTGCAGCAGCTTCTTAGCATTAAAGAAGAAATAAAACCGGAAGAAAAGATTTTTGTACACGATTGGTTCAGGCCGGTTCTGAAAGACAATAAGGTAACACTGATTATTGAAAAACATATTGAGAATGGAAGACATATTTGGAAAACCGCAAGTAAGGACTATATCCGGGCTCACTCATAACCGTAGCCTTGGCTTGTTGCTTGAAGTGCTGTTCTTGCTTGGTATTGGCGCGGTAGCTATTTTGCTGCATGCCAGGCTAAGGACACCTATCAACATCCCCGGCCATCATGGTATTGAGTTTATGGCTTTGCTGATGTTTGGGCGCATGAGTTCCAGCCTCAGGTTTGCTTCCACAATTTCGTCCCTCGGCATTGGCCTGCTTTTGCTTTTTCCTGTATTTGGGTTTACTGACCCCATGATGGGCTTCAACTACATGCTGCCCGGACTTTTTCTTGATGTGTATTACCAGTTGGGTGGTCCGCTCAACAAGAAAACCTGGTTTCTTACAATCATTGCCGGCCTTTCGTATTTATCCATCCCATTTAGCAGGTACTTAATTTTTACTTCAACCGGGTATATTTATTCTGCTTTTATCAAACATGGTGTGCTTACACCTTTTTTTACTTTTTTCTTGTTTGGACTATCAGGTGGTATCTTGGGAACCGGAGCTTCCAAATTTTTCAACAAACTTTTATCTAAACTTTCTAATTAGTTGTTGATGAAACAAAATCAATTCAAATATGGTTCACTTATCGATATGCACAAACACACATATCGCCTAATTAAAATCCCAAAACCTTCCAGGTTTCCAAAACCTGGAAGGTTTATCCTAATAACTTCCATAGCCCTTTTGTTATTTGCTTGCACGAAGGACGATGTCCCGCAGCAAGCACCAACAATCCAGTTACTGATTCAGCCGGGAATGATTTCATCAGACACTACCATTGCCGTAGGTAAATTTATGACTTTTGCTGTTGCTGCAGAAGGTGGAAGCGCAAACCTCACCAACCTGATCGCATTGAGGGAAGACGGGCAGGGAACCAGTCAGCGTGCCTTGGACACCAGCATGAACACACCTCAGGTTAACATCACTAAAACATTTACTAAAAACCTTGATGCAAAGGAATTATGGACATTTATCATTCGGGATAGAAACCGTCTTTCAGACTCTGTTTCAGTAATAATTTCCCTTGACACAAGCACAGGGTTTGGGCCGATAGTTTATTATGAATCGCTTATTTTGAGTGCTCAGAATGAAAACAATCCGGGGAGTTTCTTCTCATTTATTTCAGGAGAAAGCTATGCTTTAGATGCAGCCTCACAAAATCAGGAACTCATCGATCTGGTGTATTACTTCGGCGAAGATGACCTTACAATGGGCTCTCCGGGCGCCAATATTGAAGATGGGATTTTTGATCCGAATCCGGCAACCTGGGAAACCAGGCGGACTACGAGATACATTGCTATCGACTTACCCCCCGGGGCTTTTGACGATGCACAAAATGACAGTCTGCTCATCGTATCCTACACCGAAGGCGAAGGAAAGCGGAAAGCAAAATATTTAGGTGCCGGTAGTACTTTTTCATTTCAAACACAAGATTTAAAATATGGCATTTTCAGGGTTATTGAAGTGGAGGGAAGCGATGCCGGAACAATAAAAGTTGATATTAAGATACAAGATAAAGAATAATATTCATCTAACCCTGAAAAGGTTAGACTATAGAAATGAAAACACAAAATCACATACTTACCCCCACTAACCTGCCTCGCCGGCCCGCTTCGCCAGAGCTACAGCGAGGCGAGCAAGGCTGGCTCCCCTTGAGGGGGAGAATGCCATCGCACAAGGCCATTGAGTGGCTCGTGCGCCGGGAACTCCCTTCCCATTCAGGGGAAGGGCTGGGGATGGGGTCTTTCAGGATATGCATTTTGTTTGCTTTAATATTGTTTGTGATGAGTCTGTCTGCACAGATTTCTATTTCTGGTCAGGTAACAAACAAGTCAACTAACGAAGTTCTGGCAGGTGCAAACATCATTGTCAGAGAATTGAATTTTGGTGGTACCAGCAACGAATCAGGGTACTATCAAATTGACAAACTAAACCCCGGAAAATACACACTTGAAGTTTCATTTATTGGATTCAACGAAGCTTCACTGAGCATTCAATTAAAAGAAGGAAAACAAAAGACCTTCAATTTTCAGCTCGAACCGGCAAATATTGAAATGTCTTCAGTTGTAATTACTGCCACCCGAACAGAACGAAAACTGGAAGATATCCCGGCAAGGATGGCCCTGATGGATGCAAAGCAGGTTGAAGAATATCCAGCATCGAATGTGGACGACGTACTCAAAAGTGTTTCCAATATTTACGTAAACCGCAGTTGGGGCATTTTCTCGAAAAATACCAGCGTAACGATGCGTGGCCTGGATGGCACCCAACGAACCCTTGTCTTGCTCAATGGCGTTCCATTAAACAAAGTATCAGGTGGTCAAATCCAGTGGTCCTTAATTCAACCTGAAGATGTTGAAAGGATTGAAGTGCTTAAAGGTCCCGGATCAGCTCTTTATGGAATGAATGCCATGGGTGGGGTAATAAATGTAATTACCAAAAAACCGAAAAAGAAATTCAACCTGGATGCAGGCCTGCAACTGGGTTCGATGGGAACTGTTGGTGGAAACCTTTCACTGGGTGGAAATTATGTTAAAAACAATAAGGGCCTTTACTGGGGTATAAACGGGTTTTACCGCCAGGGCGACGGCTATATCATCGAACCTGAAGAACTCAGGGATTCCACCGACACCGAGGCTTATCTTTATGAAGGCAACGTAAGTGGATTGCTTGGATACAGATTTAACACGAACCATTCGCTGGAACTCAGCTACGAATATCATGACGAAAAACGTGGTGATGGCCGACAGGTTTTTGAGGAGGATGGTGGCTACAACAGATATGCAGTTCATTATGCACGCGCCAACTACCAGGGTAATTTCAACGGAGCAGTTTTGGTTGCCAACGCATTTTATCAGCTCGAAAACTACAATCGGCAAAGCGAAACGGTGAACTCTACCGGCACCTACCGGCTCTACGAAACCGATTCGAAAAAGCAGGACCAGGGCCTGTGGCTAACACTTACAAAAGAATGGATCAGAAACAATAGTTTTACCCTGGGAGCTGATATTCATGATGGTTCGGTTAATGCCTCTGATACCTATTACACCTCTACCGATGAGATCCAGTACAAAGGAAAATTGAGTTTTGTGGGATTGTTCGTTCAGGACGAAATAAGTATGATGGACAACAAACTCAAACTCATTGCTGGTCTGCGCCTGGATATGGCCAACTTTAGGGATGGCAGCCTGCGGGTAACAGATCCATCAAGTGTAACAGCTTTCCCCGGAGATATGTATGAAGAGTTTGCCGGAAATACATGGACTTCATTCAGCCCGAAGTTTTCGGGTTTGTTCACCTTCAATCCGAAAATATCGGCCTACCTCTCATTGTCTAATGGCTTCAATCCACCAAAGCTCGATGACCTTTGCAAATCAGGGAAAATTAATAAAGGATTTAAAATTGCCAACCCTGAGCTTCAACCCGAAACCATTGGCACAATTGAACTAGGGACCAACTGGGAACCTCACAAAAAAATAAGCATTGAACC
>CAZBDF010000407.1:0-2094 GCA_964490385.1 uncultured Lentimicrobiaceae bacterium
TTTCTTTATCCAGATTAGCACGCAAATCCATCCCTGCCGAAGCTTCGGTTTCGTAAGCAGGTAGCGCATGCTTTGAAGTATTTACAATCTTAACTTTCATAAAACGCATTTGAAATAGAGCGCAAAAGTACTTAAAAATAACAAGTTCAAGGTTCGGTGATTGAAGTTGAAGCACATGACTTATTATCTTAATCGGCAGTCACTTCCCCTATGAACCCTATTCCCCCTATAACCCTTTCAAACAAACTCAGTAACTGCTTTACTTCGAAAACAGATGCTTAAATGAGTTTCTTTCCAAGAGGAAAACAACGGCCAAATAGAACAATAAAATAGCGGTGTTGACTGCAAATTTTATAACAGCAGATGAAAATGGAATAACGGAGCTTATGAAAAACAGAGCTACAGCCAGGCCCAGATAGGTAAAAAACTTTTGCAAGTTATAGGGGACCTTAAAATACTTTCTCCCAAGAAAATACGACAGCACCATCATCACGAAATAGGCGAAAAATGCTGCCCATGCCGAACCGTAATATCCAAGTATGGGGATCAACAAAAAGTTAAGTGAAATGGTGATGCCTGCGCCAATGATCGAAAGTATGGCCCCGAAGATGGTTTGGTTGGTGAGTTTGTACCAGATGGAGAGGTTGTAGAATATGCCGAGAAACAAGTTGCCAAGCAACAGGATTGGGATCACGCCTTCACCCTCACGGTAAGCTTCGCCAATAAACCTGATGACAATATCAAGGTATAGTGTTACCACCAGGAATATGATGGAAACAGCGATTGTGAAATAATTTAACACATCTGCGTAGATTTTTCTGGAGTCGGATTTGTCTGCTTCAGCAAAGAAAAATGGATCGGCGGCGTAGCGGAAAGTTTGTACGAACAAAGTCATGATGATTGACACTTTGTAGCAGGCACCATAAATCCCAACCTGCGCCATTACATCAGTACCGGAGGGAAGCAATCGTGGTAATAAAATTTTATCGAGCGACAGGTTGATTGATCCGGCAATTGCAACAATAAGTAAAGGCCAGGTATAGGCAAGCATCTTTTTCAGTAGAATAAAATTAATACTGAAATTTCTAAATGGCAGTTCCGGCAACAGCAATAAAAGTGTAATGGCCGATGCGATAAGGTTGGAAATGAAAATATAACCCACCATCATTTCGGGCTTGAAGAATGTACTAATGGCTTCGCTAAGTAATCCATCGGGATGATTGGCGAGGATATACGGACAGAGCAGGATAAAAAACAGGTTAAGACCGATGCTGAGGCCGATATTTATCAGCTTAATCGTAGCAAAGCGGATGGGTCTGTTTTGCTGGCGCAGTTTGGCAAAGGGAATTGAAGCAATGGCATCGAAAGCCAATATCAATCCAAACCAAATTACGTAATTTTGATTGTCGGGATACCCTAACCAGTTGGCAATAACCTGCGAGTTGATCAAAACCAGGATTCCAAAAATAAGAGAACTTACCACCAGTGCGGAGAAAGCAGTTCCATAAACCCGGGGTTTATTTTTTTCGCTTTGCGAAAACCTGAAGAATGTGGTTTCCATGCCATAGGTCAGCATTACCCAAAGTATAGAAACATAGGCATACATTTCGGTAACCTCTCCATATTCAGAAGGGATCAGCACCCTTGTATAGAGCGGCACCAGCAGGTAATTCAACAACCTGCCAATGATGCTGCTTAGTCCGTAAATGGCTGTTTGGCCTGCGAGTCTTTTGAGCGGGTTCAATAGTTTTGAGTTTGGGGCAAAAGTAGGAAAAAACAAACGTAAAGAAGTTTTTTACCGCAGAGGGCGCAGAGCACGCAGAAGGAAAAAGCAGAATTTTATTTAATCAATGAAATTGGGTTAAATACAAAAAGACTGTTTTTGGCTAAGGCATCAAATGCTGGGTATTCCAATTCCCAACTTTGCGCCCTTTGCGAACTTAGCGGTTTAGTTTTTTAACCGCAGAGTGCGCTGAGATCGCAGAGGGGAAAAGCAGAATTTTATTAGTTCAGTGAAATTGGGTTAAATACAAAAAGACTGTTTTTGGCGTAGGCATCCATTGTTGGGTATTCCAATTCCCAACTTTGCGCCCT
>CAZBDF010000407.1:2194-4692 GCA_964490385.1 uncultured Lentimicrobiaceae bacterium
TGTTTTTGGCGTAGGCATCCATTGTTGGGTATTCCAATTCCCAACTTTGCGCCCTCTGCGAACTTAGCGGTTTAGTTTTTTAACCGCAGAGTGCGCTGAGATCGCAGAGGGGAAAAGCAGAATTTTATTAGTTCAGTGAAATTGGGTTAAATACAAAAAGACTGTTTTTGGCTAAGGCATCAAATGATGAGTATTCCAATTCCCAACTTTGCGCCCTCTGCGAACTTAGCGGTTTAGTTTTTTAACCGCAGAGTGCGCTGAGATCGCAGAGGGGACGTAAAATAAAACCTGAAATAGATTGAAGAAGTTTGGAGCTTAAAAAAACTGATGGTTGAAGCCTGATTTGAATAGCATTCCAAAATACCATTTTTCAATTTTTGCGCCTTCCGAACACTCAGCGGTTTATTATTTCCCGGCAATTTATTGTACTTTTGACCAAAACACCATACCATGCAAAACGAAGAAGTAAACGAACTGCTAGATCATTGTCGCAATTATGCCGAAGAGCTCTTGATGGAAACCGGAGAACTTTTCCCTTTTGGCGCCCTGATGGATGCCGAGGGCCACTCACACCACCGCGAAGTGGAGATTGATCCTAAGCATGTTCCTTCCAATGGCAAGATCATTGAAATGCTGCTCGAATATTTTGAGGAGGAGTGCGATGAGCATGCAGCCCGGGCTTATGCCATTGCCTGTGAAGCGAGTGTGCAGCTCGACGAAAAAACCACAACTGATGTTATATCTGTGGACATCCAACATAAATCTGTTGCTGATATTCCGATGTACTATTTTCCGTATAAACTTTCGGAAGATGGGGATGTGAAGTTTGGGGAGGCCTTTGCCGTGAAGAGAAGTTAAAGCCTTAAATAATAAACTCTTGTAGGAATAAAGGTGTTGTAATCCCCCCGAAGGATAACACCCCCGAACACCCCATTATCGTCAGCCATCAGCTTATATAAAACTACTAAGAACCATAAGCGGAACATCAAACGCTAAACCCAGAACTACTCCTCAATAATCATTTTCCTTACCTGGTTTTGATTGTCACCAGTAAGTGCGAAATAATAAACGCCTGCAGGAAGGTTGTAGGTTGAGGCATTGAAGTGCTCGAAATAAGCACCCGGTGCCATTGTTTCCCTGTTAATCATTGTTGCTACAGTCCTGCCATACATATCAATGATTTTTAATGTTATGGTAGAAGCTGATTTTACCTTAAATGAAAAATGGGTTGTTTCTTTAAATGGATTTGGATAATTTTGATCTAAAGCAAAAGGAATGGCAGGTTCAGCACTTTCTTCAATACTTGTGATATCAGGATCGATAATCGCCGTCCAAACACTAATCTGTCCATTATGTAGGCGGGTCCAGATGGGCCTTATCACACCGTCGTGGGCGGTAACGTTGTTGTAATCGCCAAAGAAAACCGATGATGTGGGCAGAAAAGGAGATTCGCTTACTTTGAAATTCTGAAAGGTTTCGCCACCATCTTTCGAAATGGCCATAAATACATCGGTGTTGTTATTTGAATATTCCCTTCGATCATAAAAAACGAAATAGAGATAGCCGGTAGTCTGATCGATGGTCATCCATGTGAAAAATTGTTGCTTTCCGGGAGGGTCGTCATTCACCCTGGCAGGCCCTGTCCAGGTTTCGCCGCTGTCAGTCGATTTCACCACCCAGACATCCGTATCATCCGTCCCATTGCGCTGGTCGGCCCAATTGATGTAAATTGTCCCGTGATTCTCGCCACCACTAAGGTCGCATTGGGTGATGGGCATTCCGTTACATCTACTGATTCCGGGAATATCAAATGCCCATCCGCCGGGGAAGTCAGTAACAAAAATATCGTTCTCCAACCATGTTTCACCTCCATCCAATGACTTATCGAAAACAATGCCCAACGGCCCGGCCCACGAAACAAAAACTTCCCCGTTGGGGCCAACACAGGGAACGGCACCTTCTACAGTATTATCATCATCAATACAATCGCCATCCACCTCATTAATTCTCAATGCCGGTGTCCAACTCTCTCCTGAATCCGTCGATTTTGAAAACATGATGTTACTTCGATCATTGGGATTGGAGCTGCCATAATCGTCAAATTGAGTCCAGGTAGAGTAGATCACTCCTGTATTCCTATCGATCGCCACCCATTCCTTGTCCTGGGCTTTGTTCCCGTTCAGGCCCATGTATGATCCATCATTCCAAGTCACACCACCGTCTGTGGATTTCTGGCAAACAATGCGATCAATCCAACTGCCGGAAGCAGGATTGGATAAATGGAAAAAATAGTAGTTCCCGTCATTGTCAACCATCATCACCGGGTCGCCCCATACTCCGTTAGTTGCCGACGACAAAGTTGCCACCTGCCAAGTGTGGCCTCCATCTTCCGAATAAAAATAATTGTTGATGTTGGCCCCTGCAATCAAGCGGTCGGTATTGTTAGGGTCAATGGCAATAGAAGGCTCTTCGGGTGAATTTGAGCTGCTGATCATCAC
>CAZBDF010000408.1:0-4691 GCA_964490385.1 uncultured Lentimicrobiaceae bacterium
ATTGGAAACATCCACAACAACAATACTTCGGTTACCAATCTTATCCAAGGTACCTATACTTTGCGATGGGTGGTTGATGGGCCTTGCGCCATCGGACAGGATGATGTTGTGATTACAGTTCCTGCAGCCACTGCCGATGTTACCAATCCCGGTGGTGGGGGAAGCCAGGTTTTTTGTGATGGGCGCACCTCTACGGTGCTTTCTGCCCCGCCACCCCAGTATATTAACGAAACGGTTTTATGGACTGTAAACCCAACGGGGCCGAATATTGTAAGCTCTACCAGCCCTGTAACGGTGGTTAATAATTTGACGGTTGGCACTACCTACACCTTCACCTATACCATCAATAATGCTGTAACAGTTTGTTCACGCTCGGCCAGTTATACGGTAAGCTCTGCCAATGGACCAGAAATCAATGTAGAGGCCGGCCCCATATTGATGCCCTGTGATGATAGTCAGGTAACCATTGGCTTTACGGCCAGTGGAGGAACTGGTCCAACTGAATACCGGATACTTAGTGGCCCGAAAACTCCGCTGCCTACTATTCCACCTACATTTATGACTTTTCCTTCTGGCTGGGTATCTGCCGGAGCTTCATCTGCTACGGTGGTGAACCTGCATGGTTTGGGAACATATGTGATTGAGTTTCGCCAGGCAGCACCCGCAGGGGTCGAATGTTCGACCGCTACCGACCAGGTGATGGTCCTAACCTCCCATGCCGGAGATCTTGCTAATGCCGGTACCGATCAGATACTTGAGTGTAATGTAACCCAAACCAAACTGGCAGGAAACAAACCTAAGGTAGGTCTTGGTACCTGGTCGCTATTAAGTAAGCCGCCAGGATCGATTGCGGTAATCGGTGGTATTCATGATACCAGTTTACTTATTCAGGGCCTGGATCCGGGAATGTATGTAGCCCGGTGGACTATTTCGGGGGGGCCAATGTGCCCTGTCGATTTTGATGATGTTACGGTTTTGGTTTCGTCCATAGTACCTAACGCAGTTTCGGCAGGTGATGATCAAAATATTTGTAGTGGTCAAACCATAACTATGGATGCTGATCCACCTTCCTATATTTTTGAGATAGGCACTTGGTCGCTGGTATCACCCGATCCTCCTCCATCACCTATTGTTTTTTCTAATATTCATTCCAAAAATTCTACGGTAAGTGGATTTGTTGAAGCGGGAAGTCCTTACACTTTGCGATGGACTATTCAAAACGGCTGCGGCGATGCATCCGATGATTTGGTGGTAACGGTCGAAAATACCGTGGCGCCCATTCAGGCCGATGCAGGCCCCGACCAATGCCATATTTCACCACTTCCACAAGTTACCCTGGCGGGAAATGCTACCCTTGGCAATACAGGGCTTTGGACTTTGCTTAGCCCCGATCCCGCTCCGGCTGGTCTATTAATAACCAACCCATCTTCTCCCACCACCACCGTTACCGGGATGATTGACGGAACCTACAAGTTTAGGTGGACGATTTCAAGTGCAAATGCTTGCACCCCCACAATTGATAGCGTGATGATAACCATTGGCGACCCGGTAACGATAGCCGATGCCGGCACTGATATTACCCTTTGCGGGGATGAAACAACACTCGCTGGCAACACTGCAACCGAGGGTGATGGATTGTGGACTTTGATTTCAGGTAATGGCAGCGGAACTGTTGCTGAACCAACCGAAGTTATTATTACTACTCCTACATCACCTACCACCACAGTTACCGGGATGATCGACGATACCTACGAATTCCTTTGGACCATCACCAATGGCGCCTGCTCATCCTCGGATGCTGTTTTGGTGCAGGTTTCCAACGATTCGCCTCCGCCTGCTTATGCAGGCGCTGATGCAACGGTTTGTGGCAGTGAATCTACTAATCTGGCAGCTACAGATATTGCCAATGGCGATACCATTGGCACCTGGACGCAGGTGATTGGCCCCAACCTGGCGAATATTGTAGATCCCAATTCGCCTACCTCCGAAATTAATGGTTTGATTACGGGTACTTACACCTTCAAATGGACGGTTACGGCCGGCCTCTATTGTGGCGCTACTTCTGATGAAGTTGACATTACCGTTACCCTGGTGGCCGATGCCGGTGCTAATCAGCAATATTGCGAAGCCATCACTGCGGTAAACCTTACCGGCACACTTGCCAGCGCCGGAACATGGACTTTTACCAGTAAACCTGATGGAGCTGCTGATCCTACCATTACCCCAACCCCAACCTCCACCCCCACAAATACCGCTATCGCCTCAGGACTTGTTCCCGGTGTTTATACTTTCCAGTATTCCATTTCTGCTGGCGGCTGTACCCCATCCACCGATGAGATGACAGTAACCCTGCTTACACCTCCCAATGCTGCGGCTGCCGGTGATGATCAACCCTTATGTAATCAACCCACTTTTACCTTCGACGGCAATGCTGCCGATCCAGGAACAACAGGAACCTGGACTAAGCTTTTTGGTCCAACAGTGAGTGGAGAGACTTTTTCGCCTAACACCAATGATCCGAATGCAACATTTGGGCCCACAGCTTATGGACTTTACGTTTTCCAATGGACTATTGCCAATGGCGAATGTAGCAATGCCGACCAGGTGCGTATCGAGAACTTTGAACCTCCTTCACCCGCTGCTGCCGGCGATGACCAAACCCTTACCTGTGCAACTACAACAACCATGGCTGCCAATAATCCTACGGTAGGAGTTGGTGAATGGACACTGCTTTCAGGTTACACCGGACCGGAACCTACCATCGTTTCACCTATATTATATAATACACAAATTACAGGGCTTGGTGCCGTGGATATAAACACACCTGGCGTTTATACTTTCCGTTGGACTATTTCAAGTGGTACTGTTTGTCCTACCACTCAGGATGATGTAATCATCACCGTTTATCAGGTAGCCACTCCTGCCAATGCCGGTATCGACCAAAATTTATGCGAAGCTTCCACTGTTACCCTCGATGCAAATACGGTTAGCAGCGGGACAGGTACCTGGACAAAAATTTCAGGGCCTGCTAATGCCGGTGAGACATTCACGCCCAACGCTAATGATCCGGATGCAATCTATAGTGCCACGAGTAATATCGCAACCGGAACTTATGTTTTCCGCTGGACGGCGGCAACAAATTACTGCTCAAATTTTGACGAGGTGACTATTACCAATTTTCCCGAAACTACGGTGGCCACAACCAATGAAACAATTACAGCTTTGTGTATTTTTGATGATTTTATTTTAAAAGGTAATACACCCGCTGCCGGGGAAACCGGATTGTGGGAACAAATTGACGGCAATCCCGCCGTTAATATCCTTTCGCCTAACAGCCCGGAGACAGGTGTGGTGGGAGTAGCAGTGGGAACATACGATTTCCGCTGGACGATTTCCAATGGAGTCTGTGATGATACTTATTCTGACGTAACAGTTATACTAAGTCCCCTTCCTTCGCAGGCACTGGCTGGTGCTGACCAGGAATTGTGCCCTCCGGGCAATACTGTTACCACGCTTGCCGGGAATGAACCCGTTTCACCGGTAAGTGGATTATGGACATTGGTATCCATACCTTCGGGTGCAGCAGATCCTGGTTTCACTAACGCCACCTTATATAATACCACTATCACCGGGCTTGAAGTTGGCAGCCCTGCCGAGTACGAACTTCAGTGGACTCACTCAACAGGCGCAGGTTCGGCTTGCGACAAGTCGGATAATATGAAGATTTTTGTGTGGGAGGAGCCTACAGCAGCCGATGCCGGGGATGACCAGACACATTGTGATGTTGAATCAATTACCTTAGATGGTAATAATCCCGCCGTAGGCACCGGAAAATGGGTACGCGTAAGCGGCCCCAATGCCTCGGTTATAGCAAATTCAACTTTATACAATACTACTGTTTCCGGCCTGATTCCCGGAACATATGTTTACCGATGGAGGATTACCAATGGCCTTAATTGTGATTACAAAGAGGATTTAGTTACGATTTATAATTACGCACCGATTAGCGTTTCAGCCGGCTTGGACGATGCCTCAATTTGCGAAGGTGGCCAAACTTCTATTAGCGTTACCGCTGCAGGAGGTTCCGGAGCATACTATTATCAATGGCAATATAATAATGGTGCAACTTGGAATCCTGTAGTAGATGGAACTCCCACGGGTGTAACTTATGCCAATGGAACAACAGCTACCCTTACCGCTACAGGATTTCCTGCTGACGGAACTTATGAATACCAGGTTATTATTTCGGACCAGGCTTTACCTGCCGCGGGCGGGTGCGATGCGCTAACCTCGGCTATTGCTACCATTACGGTGGTTAACGATCCTTCCTGGCTTACAAATACCTTAACGCCTACCGCTATTTGTGAAGGGGGTGAAGTAACTTTTAGTGCTTCTGTGGAGAATGGTTTAGGCGGAACCATAACATGGATACGCTCTGAAACCTCTGGTGGAGCTGGAGCAACAGTTACCAGTCCCCATACCGAAAATACGGCCGGCACTTTTTATTACCGTCCACATTTTGAACCTGATGGCGATGGCTGCGATTTGGTTGATGGTGTTGAAACAGAAGTTACCGTTGTTTTAGATCCTACCATTAGCGATCCTGTGGGTTCGGTTATTTGTAGCGGAGATACTTATACTTTCCCGGCAGTAACGCTTCAAGATGGGGTGTCGCCAACCATACAATGGGA
>CAZBDF010000409.1:0-4620 GCA_964490385.1 uncultured Lentimicrobiaceae bacterium
CTAATTTGAAATGGTCAGAAATAAATCTAACATCATTTTTTTTCGGTTTAAATTGCTTTTGTGTCTTCATTTTATAATCATTAAAGTTCAAATTAAAATTACAGCACAAAGGTGCGGGATTCTGAAGTCTAAATCCTTAAACAATAATGTTTTTGAGTTATACATTTTTGTTACCCTTATGATGAAGCTCTGCAGATTCAAAATTGTTGTGCTGAGATGCAAGGTTTTTCGTACGTTGATTCAAAAACCCTTGCATTTAATATTACGGTGCTCTGCACCTTTGTACTACATACCTTCTATTAACTACAAATATTATCGGTGCGCTGCACCTCATATTATTATTCTGAGTTTTTCAGCAGGCCCTAAGTATTCGAATTTAATATACATCACTGCCAAGGCCCATCCTTTGTAACACTGAAAAAGGATTCCCCATCATAACGGAAGATCCCGCCCCAGCCGCCAAACCAAAACCGTCCCTCATTATCTTCGTAAATTGAAAGTATCCCATTGGTATTAAGCCCATCTTTTTCGGAGAAATTGGTAAAGGACTTTCCATCGTAGCGGTACACACCATAGTTTTCGGCGGCGAACCAAATGTTCCCGGTTTTATCTTCATAAAGACCTCCAACTTCAATACCGCTGATAACTCCGTCCTCTGTAAAGTTGGTAAAGCCTGCCTCGCCTGTCCGCCGCTTCGCTTTGGCAGGCGTGCCGTCAGGCTGGGATTTGCTATCATATCGGCTCACCCCTCCAAACATTGTCCCTATCCAAATGTTCCCTTTTTTATCTTCCATAATACTGCTAATATTATTATCAGCAAGGCCATCTTCCTTCGTAACATGAGTGAAGGTTTTTCCACCAGCTTGTTCGGCAGACAGGTCGTATTTGCAAATACCAAATCCATCAGTGCCAAACCAAAATGTACCGTTGCTATCTTCCATGATACAGGTAATCCGGTCGTATGCGTATATTGTTGTAGTATCCTTTACCTGGGCTTTTGGTAAAGTAAAAGTGGTAAAAGTTTCTCCATCAAAGCGACTTACTCCTTCATTGGTACCTATCCAAAATCCTCCTTTGCTGTCGATAATTAAGCTCCAAATTTCATTATTCAACAGGCCATCCTTCTCAGTAAAACTGGTAAAGACTGCCTCGCCGTCAGGCTGGGATTTTCCACCTAGCTGTTCGGCAGACAGGTTGTATTTGGTCAGGCCTCCATAAGTGCCAAACCAAACATTACCTGCTGCATCCTCCACGATTGCTGTTATCCGGCCGCCACCGATTCCATCAGTTTTATCGAAATATTCCAATGTGTCTCCATTGTAGCGCATGAGGTCATACACATTGGTACCGAACCAGAGATTTCCCTTTGTATCTTGAAATATCTTCCGTACATGCTGGCATAACTGTCCATCAATGTAGAAAAGTGGATCAACCCAGGGAAGCTCTGCGTTTTGCTTAATAGTTTGGTTTCCTTTTACCGATGTATCGTTAGGAGTTGTGTTTGATTCAACAGTGTTATTTGTTTGGTCTTGCCCGCCACAAGACGTGATAAAAATGAATAATAAGAGCAGGAGATAGATTTGAATGAGTGTGTATTTGTTGTTCATTTGTTTAGGTCGGTATTGTTTGGTGGAAAAACCAGGATCTCTGAGATACTAAATGGGAGAAGGCCATTGACCCTAAAAATGATAGCTTTGCTAAACAGGTATTTAGGAATTCCACTTGAGTCATTAATCAGTGGGAGTAAACAATTTGAATTAGCCCCGGAGAAAGAGGTAGAGTTTCTGAGCCATCCTTCAATCAAGGCTTACCTCAACAAAAATCAGGAAGCATTGGTTTAATGATTATCAACAGTTGTAATTGTTTCAGGGTAAAACTGATCAAACAAATTAAACAATTCATTCAACCATCAACAAAGCAAACGCATCTATCACCCTGCCATCGTCAATCCACTTTTTAGCTAATAATTGAAGTTCCTGTTGCAATTTCAGTTGATCGCTCACCAGTTCATCAAGGATAGTTTTCACAACAGGGTGTTCCTGAATATTTTTGATTTCAACTTCGGAGGGTATTGCCTCTATATTACCCAATTGCCCCAGGTCATTTCCTGTTAAAATATTACTGAACTTTATTTTATCAGGCAAACGATCAATACCAATGCCCAGCCTGACCAATGGTTTCTCCACTTCAAACAAGCTTTTGCCAAAAGCTTTCACATAAAAGTCGCCACCATGCCTGCCCACCAGGTTGATCTTGTTGGGATCGGGCAAACCGTTTTCATCCAGGATATCTTCATGGGCATGTATCATCATAACCTCACAAATCACCAGGTTGGCAGCACCTCCTTCACTACCGGTTTCAATCACTTCGCGCACCTTGCATTCGAACTGTACCGGTGATTCTTTTACACGAAACGGCTTTATAGTTTCTGAGGGCAAGGGCGTAAATCCGGCTTTAACAAACTCATTGATACCCCTGGGATATTCAGTACTTGCAAGGCTGGCCTGGTGCACCATGTTGCAGTTAACAACATTGATCACGACCTCAGGCACCTCTTTTATGTTGTCGAAAGTATGCTTGGTTGTGTTGTCCCTACCCCGCCTCGATGGTGAAAAGATGAGTGTTGTTGGATTAATCCCAAAAGCATTAAAAAAGCTAAAGGGTGCCAGGTTTGGATTTCCATTGCTGTCGATGGTGCTGGCAAAGGCAATAGGCCGGGGGGCAATTGATCCCAGGAGAAACTTATGCAACTGGGGCTTTGCTATGCTGAACGGGTCGATTTTTATAGTCATGATTTTTTTTATTGATTGGAGTGATAACTTTGTTTGACATTCACTTATAACTACTTTTTTAACACTGAAATAGAAACCTAAAAATAGACTACCGTCTTGCCATTAGTAAAAGCCCTGGCATCAGCGAGGCAGGTCTCAGTCGTTAGTTCCTAACAAACTTGTCCAAATGGATGACAAGGCTCTGTAACAAATTAATTGCAAATGATAAAATAGATTTCTCAGTCGCTGCGCTCCATCGAAAAGACAGGGTAGTATTCTAATTGGGGGGAGAGGGACATCGGGCGCTTCGCGCCCGATGTCCCTCTCCCTATTCCATCCTAAAACCCTTTGTCACCTCGAAGGATCCGCCAGCCAGCGGAGACTGAGAGGCCTATTTTATTTTGCTTTCACCATCTCAAATTTGCTTTACAAATCAGCATTACCTACATCTCCCTCGCCGGTAAAATTTTACATACCGATTCACCAAAGCCGACCCTCACTTTGTCCTTCTCTGCATATCCACGCATAATGATGGTATCGTTGTCGTTGATAAATTTCCGTTCACTTCCGTCGGGAAGGCTAATGGGCTTTGAACCACGCCACGACAATTCAAGCATCGAGCCAAAGGAACCAGGCGATGGGCCACTAATGGTTCCCGAAGCATACATATCTCCAACGTTGATATTGCATCCACTCACAGTTTGATGTGCCAGTTGCTGGTGTACGTTCCAGTACATATATTTGAAATTTGACCTGCAAATTCTGTATGCATCCCGGCCTTCGGGAGCAAGTAAAACATCAAGCTGAATATTGTAGTTAGCAGCACCCTTATATTCAAGGTAAGGTAAAACTGATGGATCCTGCCCAGGCCCATCAACTAAAAACGGCTCCAATGCATCAAGCATTACAATCCATGGCGAAATAACAGAGCCATAACTCTTCGATAAAAACGGGCCAAGTGGCACATATTCCCATTTCTGAATATCGCGTGCAGACAGATCATTGAAGAGTACCATTCCAAAAATGTAATCGGAAGTTTGTTCGGTTGAGATACGCTCGCCCAAATCAGTTTTCTTGCCGGTTATAAAAGCTATCTCAAGCTCAAAATCAACCAGTTTACTTGGGCCAAATACAGGTGGTTTCTCATCATCAGGCCTGGTTTGGCCTAAGGGCCGATGAATATTTGTTCCGGAAACCACTATCGAAGAAGCCCTGCCATGATAGCCTACGGGAATATGTTTCCAATTGGGCAGTAGTGCATTATTTGGGTCACGAAACATTTTACCAACGTTGGTAGCATGTTCGATGCTGGAGTAAAAATCGGTATAATCGCCAACCTGAACTGGCATGAGCATATCTACATCTTCGATTTTATAAAAAATTCCCTCTTTAAAATCTTCAGTATTCCAGAACTCCTGGTTCCCCCAATCAAAAATATCGGAAATTTTATTGCGCACAGCCCTCCAAACCGGCCTACCCAGGGCAATGAAATCATTCAAGGTGTCATTGTAAAAAACTTCCCTGGTTTCGATACCTTCGTCCTTGAAATATCCTTTTTCGGCAATCTTGGATAAATCAATTACAAGATTGCCAATGCGTGTACCTGCACGAGGATTGGTCCTGTTGTGTGGTTTAAAAATCCCGAATGGGAGGTTTTGTATCGGAAAATCGCTTCCATCTTTTACATGCAACCATGTTTTGATGGACGGATCGTTTGCTTTTATCATGTTTATTAATAGTTAAACGTTAATTGTTAAATATTGGTCTCAGTAAAATACCGCTGATGCAGGATTAACTTTTATGTTTTAACTTTTCAAAAACGTAAATAAAATTCACGTTTTCATTTTTT
>CAZBDF010000410.1:0-4573 GCA_964490385.1 uncultured Lentimicrobiaceae bacterium
GGATATTATCCAGGTGGTGGTGGCGAAGGTTCCGGTTACTATCCGGGCGATTATTATGGCCCAAGAACACCCAGAAGTGGAAGTTTAGTTGGTGATGGTGGAAGCAGGGAATCAAGGGCAGATGGTGGAGATGATCCACAAAATCAAGGATACTCGATGGGCCGCGAAAACCGTGGTGCAGGAACAGTAGCCGGGGCAACAGGAACAAAAACAAGCGGAAGTCCTGACGAAGGACGGATAGCAAGGGAATTTAAACCCAATGAAGGCCCTGCCAGTATTTCAAATAAAACGGTCGATGTATCTCAATCAGAAAAGCTAACTAAGCCGACTACTGAATCAGGTTTATCAGCCAAGTCAAATAATCAGGGCAAGGCTGCAAGGAGTGCTGATGTTGTTGAATCTCAAAAACTGACCAAACCCGTGCAGACCCAGGCTGGAACAGAAGTAGGTTCAAGAACACGTACAACACAGCAAAAAACTTCAGTAAACAAAACATACACTAAGCCAACGAACACAAGAGATATCGGTGTGGTTTCGCGATCTAAGAAGTATGCCAAACCAACATCTAATGATTTACAAACAAGCAGCCAGCCTAAAAATTACAGTTCACCAAATTACAACAGGCCAAGGTCGAGCAATGAATATACAGTGCCAAAAACGCGCACTATAACAGGAAGTTCAACGCAAAGTTCCAGGTCAGTATCAAGCCAGGGAAAATCAAATAGTTCGAGGTCATATTATACACCTTCCAGATCGAGCAATAGTTTTTCACAACCGAAACAATCGAAAACATATACCAGTCCGGCAAGGTCAAGCGGAACTTATTCCAGCCCCACTCGCTCCACCTCGACACCAGCCAGGTCATCTGGTAGTTATTCACCTAGGTCATCAGGTAGTAGTTCAGGTAGTTCAGGTGGAAACAGATCATCTGGCAGTTCAGGTGGAAGCAAGTCATCCGGTGGTTCATCGGGCAGCGGAAGCAGGGGAGGCCGGTAATATTCTACATTCTTATTTTTAAACCATTAATAAATTGTAAAATGAAAAGATTCATTTTAATAGCAGGGATTATATACTTTTTTGCAGCAAGCACTATAGCTCAAAATGAGGTAGATGCGCTTAGATATTCAACAACCGGGGTAATTGGCACAGCCCGGAATATGGGCATTGGTGGCGCTTTTGGCGCATTGGGTGCAGATTTTTCAACACTGAGTACCAACCCAGCCGGAATCGGCCTTTACAAAAAATCGGAATTTTCGATTACACCCCTGGTGTATTTTGGCAACACCGAAAGTACCTATAACAACTCAAGCCTGAGTGACGGAAAAAATAATTTTGCTTTAGGCAATGGAGGTATCGTCATTTCAACAGCGCCTGTTGACCGGCTCGATAGAAGCCCTGTCCAAAACTGGCAGATTGGATTTGGTATAAACAGGCTTAAAGATTTTAACAACCGGGTGAATATCCAGGGCTACAATGGCGATAACTCGATCCTTGATACTTATGTTGAATATGCCACAGGACAAAACCCAAACACACTTAATAGTTTTGATACACGGCCAGCGTTCGACACCTTCCTGATTGACACCATTGAAGGCAGTGGCCCGGATTTTCAATATATAGATGCTTACGATTACATTGGTGGATTTACCGGCACCCTGCAGCGAAAAACAATTGAAACCAAAGGTTCGATGAACGAGTGGGTATTGTCGGGTGGGGTAAATATTTCTGACAAGTTTTATTTTGGACTGACACTGGGATTCCCTTACATCAGGTATTATCAAACTACTACCTACTCGGAGACCAACCAAAATCCTACAAAAGACCTGGAAACTTTTAATGTTTACGAAAGCCTCGAAACAAGAGGAGGAGGTTTCAATATTAAAGTCGGGGCTATTTACCGGCTCATCCCCCAGCTAAGGATAGGTGCAGCTTTTCACTCACCAACATGGTACAACAACATGAGGGACAAATGGAGTTCAAGCACCAATGCATACTACGCTAATGGCGATTATTTTTCAGCGTTATCACCAAATGGAAATTACGAATACAAACTGCAAACCCCATGGAAAGCTATTGGTAGCATAGCAATGATTATTGGACGAAAAGGATTGATCAGTGCTGATATCGAATACCTGAACTATTCATCTGCCACGCTTAAATCGAGTGACTATGGCTTTTATGATGAAAACCAGGCCATCGAAAGTAGCTTTACTGAAGCCGTTAATGTCAGGGTTGGTGGTGAAGTAAACCTTGGATTGATGCAAGTAAGGGCAGGTTATGGATTTTATGGCAGCCCCTTCACCTCGGATATTAATGATGGTGTTAGGCAAACATTTTCGGGGGGATTTGGCTTCCGTGGCAAATCCGTGTACACCGACCTGGCATATTCATACATGCTTTCAAACGTGGACTATTATCTTTACGGGACAGAAAACATCAGTGTAAACCCGGTTGATATCCGCTATGGCAACTCACTCTTAATGCTAACGGTTGGGTATCGGTTTGAGTAAACGAAAATTTCAATGATAAAAAAAAGGAGCAGTTAACTGCTCCTTTTTTTTAGTTTATTTCGGCTTTCACCACATCGGCTATTTCATCGTCCACCAAAATTCGCCCGCAATATTCGCAAACGATTATTTTTTTATGCATCCTGATGTCGAGTTGATGCTGAGGAGGTATTTTATTGAAGCACCCGCCACAGGCATCGCGTTCAATTTGTACCACGGCCAGTCCGTTCCGGGCATTTAACCTGATCCTGTTATAGGCCGTTACCAAACGTTCTTCGATCATCTTGTGGAAATTCTCAGATTTTTTTATCAGTGCCTGTTCTTCTTTCTCGGTTTCTTCAACAATATCCGAAAGCTCCGATTTCTTGATACGCAAATCCGACTCACGCTCTTTAAATTTACCCTTCGATTCTTTGATCTGCTCAGTTTTAGCTTCAACGATAGCTTTGAATTCTTTGATCCGCTTTTCGGAAAGCTGGATTTCAAGGTTTTGAAACTCCATTTCCTTGGTCAATGAATCGTATTCGCGGTTGTTGCGCACATTCATTTGCTGCTCTTCGTATTTTTTAATGAGCGCAGTACTATCCTTCATGGATTGCGTTTTTTCGTCAATTTGCTTTTGGTAGCTTTTCACTTCCTCATCAAATTTCTCTATCCGTGTTTCAAGCCCAACAATTTCATCCTCAAGATCCTGCACTTCCAAAGGAAGCTCTCCCCTAATAATCCTAATCTTATCGACCTGCGAATCGATTTGTTGTAAACTGTATAATACGTGTAATTTTTTCTCGATAGAAACTTCCAGGTTATTGTGCTGCGCGGCAGCAGCTTTATTTCCTTTTGTTGCTTTAACTTTTGCTGAACTTTCTTTTGCCATATTATGCTGAAATTAAGCTGTTTGAATTAACAAAAATAACTTATTGGATTTGTATTTACCTCCGAATTTCGGACGGCAAAGGTAGTATTATTTTTATTTATAAAATTCATTAATAATTCTTTAGTGAATTGTTCACTCTCATAATGCCCCACGTCGGCTACAATGATCTTATCATCGGCTTCAAAAAATTCGTGGTATTTCATGTCGCCGGTAATAAATATATCAGCTCCCGAAGCGATGGCATTCTGCAAAAGGAAACTTCCACTTCCACCACACAGTGCAACTTTCAAGATCCTGTCATTTACAATTTTCGTATGGCGGATGCAGCCGGAGCCAAACACTTTTTTTATCCTTGCAATAAATTCCAAGGTATCTTCCGGGTTTTTGAGGTCTCCCACCATTCCGGCACCTACATTGTCAAATGTATTCTCGATGGGATAAATGTCATAGGCAACCTCCTCGTAAGGATGCGCTTCGAGCATAGCTGACACAATTTGGTTTTTAAGATAGGCAGGGAATACAGATTCTATCCTGATTTCTTTTTCGGTGTGAATGTTGCCTAGCTCACCAACAAAAGGATCCGCACCATCGTTGGCTTTGAAAGTTCCCTCGCCAGCAGCATTAAAACTGCAACTGTCATATTTCCCGATATGCCCTGCCCCTGCCTTAAATATCGCAGTCCTCACCTTTTCGGCATGATCAATTGGGCAAAACGTAACAAGTTTTTTAAGGATTTGATCCTTCGGTGCCAGTATCGAAGTATTAATCAAGCCAAGTTTTTCGGCGACCATAGCATTCACACCAAGATGTACATTGTCCAGGTTTGTGTGCGCTGCATAAACGGCGATGTCGTTTTTAATGGCCTGTACAATCAATCGCTCTACCATGTTTTTGCTGTTAAGTTTCTTAATCCCTTTAAATATAAGCGGATGGTGGGCGATGATCAGGTTGCAGCCATTTTCGATGGCCTCCTGCATCACCTCCTCAGTAACATCAAGTGTGATCAATACACCTTCAATATTAGTATTATGCTCGCCGATGATCAAGCCTGCATTGTCATAAGATTCTTGCAACGACAAAGGGGCAAGTGCTTCAATCTTTTGTGTTAATTCCTTTATGGTCATATTTTTTCGTTTTGCGTTTTGTGTTTTGAGTTCTGCGTTTTGTGTTTTGTGTTTTGCGTTTTGCGTTT
>CAZBDF010000411.1:0-4553 GCA_964490385.1 uncultured Lentimicrobiaceae bacterium
GACATTTCAGCGTCAGAAAAAAGCAGAAAAGGTATTGGGTATTGGTGTATAGGGGGAATAGGGTTTATAGGGAAGGAGGGAAATTTTTGATCCATACGGACAAGTTTGATGATTGACGAATGTTGATTTTTGATTTACAAAAACACCCTGTATCTTTTCGTATTTGAACAATAGATAAATGCGCCGTAGGTGCATGATATTGGTAAAAGCAACAATAAATCTTTTCCCCATGCCTGCCTTAGGTAGGCGATTCCTTCTGCTGTCCTCATCAATCTCTTCTTGATTGACATTTCCTCCTTTCAAATCCAAGAGGGTTTAAACTTTATACCTATTCGTGAAGTATCTTTAATTTCCAAATTACCACATCATCAAATTTTCATTTTGATGTAAATTCTTTCCCTTCAATGCAACCAATTTAACCCTCACTCCCTCTTTATAGAAAAGCACATTTGTGAAGCAGGATCCTGAGCTCGAAATAATTATTAACGGCTGTATTCAAAACAAACGTAAAGCCCAAAAGGCATTGTACGAGAAGTATTGTGATGCCATGTTTTCGACGGCTTACCGGCTGCTGAACAACAGTGATGATGCACAGGATGTTTTGCAGGAGGCATTTATTGCAGTTTTTAAGCACATTGGAAGTTTTAGGGGCGAGTCCACCATCGGAAGCTGGATAAAAACTATTGTGGTGAGGAAGGCATTGAAGCACATTCGGGAGTTGAGGTTTTTTGAAGAATTAAATGGCAATGGTATTGAAACTGCAACAGATTTTCTGAATGACCTTTCCGGCGATTACCTTGAACAACTGATCCTTTCGCTGCCCAAAGGGTATCGCACTGTATTTTTACTTATTGAAGTGG
Organism: uncultured Lentimicrobiaceae bacterium; assembly: GCA_964490385.1. Lineage (GTDB taxonomy): Bacteria > Bacteroidota > Bacteroidia > Bacteroidales > 4484-276 > 4484-276. The sequence continues at coordinate 861 of CAZBDF010000411.1, forward strand.
AAGGTTACAACCACCGTGAGGTTGCTAACATACTCAATATTTCAGAAGGAACGTCGAAATCACAATTATCAAGGGCCAAGAAAATGTTAAGGAAAAAGGTGGATTTGGTTAATGCGATATGAATTTGTCAGGTAAACATAAAAGGGATTTTTCAGACCGCTTGCCCAATCACAAGCCCGACCAGGATTTGTGGGCGGGGATTGAAGCCGGGATTGGAGATTCTTCTGCTCCTGTCTGGAATGACAAATTACCTCGGCACAGGCCTGCACCTACCACCTGGGATGCCATTGGCAAGCAACTACCGGCAGCCTGGTATTCGTTGAACAATCCTTACTTGCGGGGTACAATTATTTTAATTTTCTTGCTTCTTGTGCCCTTCGTATTTATACTTTTGGAAAAGGGAAGTTTGCACGAAAGCCTTATTCCTAAGCAACAACATCAAGTTGTGCCTGATGTTTTGATTGACGAAAACTCTGTAGTTATCGATAAGTTGCCTCAAAGTAATTCTAATGAAAACCCCATTGTAAAACAACAGCAAGCTTCGCCAGGTAATGAAGTTTCGCGAATGATAGTTTCCAGGAAACCAACAGATATTATTAATTCAAAAGATGGGGTTATTAATAAATCTAATATAGAACAATTGCAAATCAATGCTGAACCTCTGAATGAGCAATTGCAAGTCAATGCTGAACCACCAATTGACCAATTAAATTTCAAGAGTAACCCCGCTGAATCAATAATTAGACCATCGGATACACGGTATGCTGATGCTGCCAGGTCTAACATTATTCCGCTTGCTGTTCCACCGTCAAAATTATCAAGCATCAATAGCGTCACTAATAGGTCCAACAAACTGATGGAAAATGGAGCACATGAATCCAGTGCTTCCTTCTACCCGAAAACCAGTTTTGAGGCAGGTATTTATTATCAGCCTGGTTTTGTAAAGAATATTTCTTCAATCAACAGCAATTGGTATCCAACTTCATCAGCGGGATTATCGCTGACCTTGCACAGAAATCACTTACTATTTGAAACTGGCATCAGTTACAATTGGCTTGAATTTGACGACCATCTCGAACTCGACTATTACGCGTATGAATTCCTTGGGACGATAATCAGCACCGAGCGCTACACCATCGAAAATTACATTGATGAACTTGGCCACACGCAAACCCGAAAGAAGTATATCGTTGAGTTGATAGATATTTACGATTCAACATTTTTGGAAGAGGAGCAAACAGGCCATGTAAAGATGGCGGGCATTGAAATGCCACTTTGCATTGGCTACAGGTTGGCCGGCGGGGGTAATTTTTATGCTGATATAAAAACAGGCTTCAATGTAATGATGATAACGAAGGTGGATATGCCACACACCACGCCTGATGGCGAGATCATCCGGGAGATGGGCATCCAAAACAACTTACCTCAAAAATACACGCTGAAATGGAAATACCAGCTAGCCCTTGCTTTGGGTTACCGGATCAATGAAAATATTTCAGCTTATATCCAGCCAACGGTTTTATGGCACCTCGAAGGGGTGAGCTTACGAGAAAATGGAACCTATCAAAAGCCCCTTGAAACAAGATTGCAAATTGGATTAAGGTGGGAGTTTTAATGGGAAGAATATACGACTCAGTTTGAATAAAAAATAAATCGGAGAATTGAAATTATTGAAACAAAGGGACGGAAGTCGGAAGACAGAAGACCGAAGAATTATTACTGCTGTCTTCCGGCTTCGGTCTTCAGGCTTATAATGAGCCTCGGCAAAACACATACGACAAAACAATGTAACACCAAAATATACAACCATGAAAAAGCAAACATTAACTGCAATAGCCATTATCTTTTCAGCCCTATCAGGCTTTGCCCAAATTGTTAATTATGATGACGTGGGTGTAATTGTTAACGACAATAGCCCGGTATCCCTGCAAATTGGCGAATACTTCAAACAAGCCCGGAACATCCCTGAACAGAATATGATCCACATCGAAACGCTTACGGATGAAGCTATCGACACCATCGAATTTCGAAATATCCAATATCAGGTTAAAAACTATATTTTGCAACAGGGCCTCGAAACCAAACTTAATTATCTGGTCACTACCAAAGGTGTCCCTTTCGATATTCAGGTGGACAGTTGCTCACATTTTTATCCACCAACATGGATGAACTGCTCGTCGGTAGAGTCGGAATTAACTTTGCTGTTGAGTGCCGACAGCTCACAGATTATCCAGGGCAGCTGGTTGCAAAACCATTATTATAACAGTATAAACCATATAGGCAATGCAAACCTCGGCCTTTTACTTGTTTCACGCCTGGATGGCGAGAAAGCCCAGGATGTTTTTAACCTAATTGATCGTAGTGGGCCAGAAACTATTGTGGACAAAGAATTTGGAAAATTCATTTTTGACATCAGTTACACACAAGATCCAAATATTTTTAATTCGATAGCCGCGAAAATGTATCCTGCCATCGATACCTTGAATTCCCATGGGTGGAACACCATGTTTGATGGCGATTCTCTCGTCCCGAATAATGAGGAAAATGTATTGGGCTACATAGGGTTTATTAAGAAGATTTATGAAGAACCTTTGAATTTTGATTGGGAGAAAGCTTGTTTTACAGAGTTGATGATAACCGGGCCTAATGTTACTTTTTATGATTCCCTGAACTATGCAAACACCCTACAACTTTCGCAGATGATTGGCGAAGGATGTACAGCAGGGTCGGTTTATGTTCACGCGCCGTTCTCATCGCAGTTTACTGATTATGCGGTTTTTTTTAACAGATTTACAAAAAATGCAAGTAATGACCTAAACAACCCCTACAACCTCGCCGAAAGCTATTACATGGCAACCAAAACCTTGTCGTGGATGAACCTGCTGGTGGGTGACCCCAAAACCACCATCACCACCGAAAACGGAAATGCAATAAGTAAATCACAGATTTTTGAGGGACTTGCTATTTTTCCAAACCCCGCCCATCACTACCTGAATGTGAGTTTGAATAGCAATCAAGCTGCTGAAGTTACAATTTCAATTTTTGACCAAATGGGGAGGACGGCAAAACAAACCATGCATATAGTAAACTCAGGGCGTAATATATTTCAAATGGATGTTAGCAGTTTGCATGAAGGGCTTTATTTTATCGGAATTACCGATGAAACAGGTAAAGGCGAAATTCAGAAACTAATGATTTGTAAGTAGAAGGACGAAAAACTGGAATAGTCGATGTATTTTTCACGGCCGGAACCTTGAGTATTTTTATGACTCCCGGCAATCAAAAAAAGCCATCTCATTTTTGAGATGGCTTTTTTACAAAATACCTGTTAGGTTTAGAATCTTAAATCAATCCTTTTGCATGTTTTTCTTTGATCACTTTGATCATGTCGCGTGTCATTGCATCCAGGTCCCATTTTGGGTTCCATCCCCATTCTTCGCGTGCACAGGTGTCATTCATTTTGTTTGGCCACGAATCAGCAATCCCTTGTTTCATGGTATCAACATCATAATCCATTGTAAAATCGGGAAGATACTTTTTCACTGAATTAAATAAGATTTCCGGGTCGAAACTCATTGCAGTGACGTTGAAACAATTCCTGTGCTTCAATTTGTCAGGGTCAGCTTCCATCAGGTCGATGGCAGCATCTATTGCATCAGGCATGTACATCATATCAAGGAAAGTTCCTTTTGG
>CAZBDF010000412.1:0-4542 GCA_964490385.1 uncultured Lentimicrobiaceae bacterium
AACCCAGGGTAAAGGATTTAAAGTATCAAACCAGATTTTTGAAAATTTTGTAAAATGATAAAAAAATACAAAATTTTCAAAAATCCTTAGCAACATGTATCAATTTAATCCCTGCCCTAAAGGACAGGGCGATTGAAATTCAACACGATAAGTTGCCTATGTTATATCGAACTCAGGTTAATAAGTTATTCAACAAATTAAAAGTGTATTTATTTTTACCGTTTTAATATTTCTTCAACTTTCAACTGTAAACACCACCTGCTCGATAAAATCCCTGGGCGTAGTGGAATAATCGAATTTAATTGGTACGGAACGAACCATAACCTTATCGTTAAGGTTAATGAAATGCAGGTAACTTTTGGCACGGACGAGGGACGCCTGCGGCAGCGGGGAACTCCGTTTATCGAATATTAAAGGAACGGGCGGCCCGGACATGTCTGGTGTAGTACCTATATTTCTCTAATTGGTAGCCAAGGCCAAAATATTGCAACCAGGCTTGACTAGCATTGGTCGCCGTAGAACTCCAATAGTGTTCGTTCGCAAAGCTTAAATAACCACCCTGTCGTAGATTAATGTACATCAGGTTAAGCTCATCTTTAGAGGGTAGAAACCAGTCGTTGTACCCGTTCAACTCCAATTCATCACAAATCCAAGGGGCTGTTTCGGTATCGCTACAATTCGATAGAATAATAGCTGTATTGACTGCTCCAGTTCCTATATCAGTGCTGGTACCGTTAATAATGTGTCCGGAACAACCCCACTCAATACCAGTACTCTGATCATTTTCGGCACATACCAGGCCACCACCATTACCATCAAGATAGAAAACAATACCACCAAAGGCTGACATTCCGATTTTAATGGTTGCAACTATTTCTTCTTTTGCTGAAGTAAATGATTGGTAATATGAATAAATGCGGTAAGTATAAACTTTGCTTTCCAAATCCACAGCCTCATCAGTAAAAATACTTTGTCCGTCGTTTATAGTGACAAATTCCTCCTCCCATGTGCCTTCATTTTCTTTGCGGTCAATTTTAAAACCATCATGGCCAGTTTCGTTATAATCCCATGATAAGGTTATAGATGTAGTTGAATTAGCTATAATATCCAAATTTTCAGGTGGTGGGAAGATGGCATCAAAATTAGATTCTGCCCATGATGAATTAAAATTTCCTGCATAGGCATAAACTCTGTAGGTATATGTCAACGATTGACCGGGAATAATCTCCGAATCACTCCAACTCCGGGTTTCTTTGGAAAAGGTCTGGTAGGCTACATGCCAGGGTTCATCTCCTTTTTTCCGATCTATTTTAAAGCCCTCAATGTCATATTCACCAAATGTCCATTTAAGTTGCTTTACAGTGATACTTATTTCATTGATTTCAAAGTTTTGGGGAGCCCAGAGATCAGGATTTAAATCACTAAAGGAACCATATGGATCATCCTTTTCGCATGCTGTCAACATAAAAAGGCTGAAAATAAGAATAAAGCTTGCAATTGTGTTAAGATTTTTCTTGTTCATTTCTTAGTTTTGTTTTGTTCACGAATTTTATTGCCGGGTCAAAGGTATAGTTTTCAAAATGATTTTTTCATGTAGTATTTCTCCACTTCAAAATCTTAATTAATTGTATGTCTTCAAAAGAAATTGGACAAGACAAAGTTATGAATTAAGTTGTGGTTTTGCTAATTTTATAAACGCAAAATCATGAGCAATGAGACAGAAAAAGAAGAATACAGAAAAAATCAATAAGGAAATCCAGCAAAACACCAGGCGCAAGTTTTCATCAGAAGAAAAGATCAACAATAGTAGTCCGGGAAAAAGCCCTTCGGTATAGCTCAACCAGTAGATTTTTCAATAGACAACCCGTTGGTTTTCACTAACACCGATGATTAGGTGGAAAGGGAGTACATTTCCCATTGCTTTGTTTCTATTCCAAAATTATTTTCTGAACAATAATCCCGGAATCAGTGCTAATAGAGATATAATAAACACCTTCCGGCAGATAGGAAAAATCAATTCTATTTTTAAACATACCATTAACTGAATCCAGATATCCGCTAAATATAGCCTGGCCCTGAATATTAATTACCTTCAGAGTAAAAGCTTTGTCTGATAATCCCAAAACCTCAATATTAAAAATACCATTCGAAGGATTGGGATAAACAATTAGCTGTGGCTGCTTACTATCTTCAAGAATATTTACAAAGGGATCGATTACTACCAAAAGTTCATCCTCATCATCACCCTCGCAGGGGGCAAAAGCTTCGGCATACAGACTGAGCGTAACCTCTCCGTTATCAATATCATCCACTCCCGGTGTATAAAAGGGTTGGGCAATGTTAACATTGCTAAAAACGCCATCCCCCGATGTTGACCAGTGCAATGAGTCAGCATTGACAATTTCAGGATTAAGCTGCAAAGTATGGTTCACATTGATGGTGGTATCGTTGCCCAGGTTAACATACACATTCTCGATAATGTCAACATGTACCGTATCGGATGCTTCCATTCCCGCTTCGAAACCATATGCTGTAAGGATCAGTTCAAACCAACCATTTGCAAGGTCACCGCTTCCCCTGACATAAGCAGGGTATAATGTATTGCTATTAAACATATTCCCATCTCCGGAGGTTGTCCAAAGTACTGTTTGCTGCCCTGTAGCATTTCCCTCGGCATAAAAAGCTTCCTCAAAACAAATTGAAGCATCCGGGCCGGCATATGCAGCGGGAGCTTCAATGGGGCCAAAATCGAATGAAACAATCCTTGTTCCCCATGCCGAAGTTGGCATGTATTGGCTGGTGTACCAAAAGGTGATATCATCTACAGGGTCGATGGCCATGGAACTGTAATCGCCCCATCTTGCACTGCTGTTTTGTGAATGGCTGCCATCGATGACAATCATTTCTTCAACATCCATTTCTCCCTGAGGAGCACCGGCAGTCTGACCTGTATAAGCAATGGAAGGAAAGGTAGTGTGGCCTGTTATCGAATAAGCCAGGGCAATATCCCCTTCTCCGTTCATGCCAATGCTGGCCATCCATCTGCTAAGGCCATCAGCAGGACAATAAGTTCCTTCCTGGTAAATAAACCAGTCATCCTCACCTGCATCTTTGCGAAGTTCGTACCAGCGGATACCGGCAACAGTATCCACCATTACCGTGTGATTTATCAGCATGCATTCGTAGGTTCCGAAATTTCGGTATTGCAAGGGGTTCATCGGGTATTTCGATAATGGGTCAAGCAATTGACGTGAATTTGGTTGCGGAAGCTGCTCCCTTACACTGGGATTGAAAAAGTTGAAAGGTGTTACAGGGAGATCAGTTTGCAATGTATAGGTTGAATTAGATGGTGTTTGCCAATCCGTTTCAAACTTATACACTTCCAGTTTTTGTTGACCATATTTTATCAGGTTCACCATCCAATTTGGGGCATCATCCGGTGGCAGTGGCCCATCAAGATTTGCTGATTTTACAGAGTATTGATCAGGAAAAGGCCCAAACATTATTATCTGTGCATCAGGATCACCCACCAGCATGGCCTCCCGATCCATAGCGGCAATAATGGCTCCTTCAAAGTCATTCTGGAACATATTGTAGGTTGAATAATAAGCATCAGGCCAGATGCTGAATTTCGGGTAATCATTAAAAAGATCGAACTCAAAAGCATAGCGGTAATATGATCCCAGGGGATCTGCTGTCTCTGATACAGCTATCAATTGCCAGAAAGTGCCATTATTGGTTTCCACTGCAAACTGTGTAGCTACCCATCTGTCGGCAATGTCATCATATAAAACGATGGGGTCGCCATCGTTGGTGCCGGTCCATGGGCCGATGAATCCATCCCACAAAGTGCTGTTGTCCACAGGCCCGTAGAGGAGATTTCCCTCTCTGTCCCAAATTGCAAAAGCCAAATTCACCATCTGAAAATAATGATCGGGGCTAACATCACCATCTGAATCGGAGGGGTTGCTTCCATTGCGCACAATGCCCGGGAAACTCTGTTTTGGCCCTCTCACACCCTTTGTCCCCATATCTTTTTGACGAACAGCATCGCTATCTGCTTCAACCCTGTTATTGAACAAATGGCTTTCATCCTTACTCCGGTTACCAATAACACCATCCTTCCAACTGCGATCGCGTGTGCCGACCATTACAATCTTCATGTCGCGCAATGGTGGTGTTTTGTCGCTAAACACAGCAGTTTCAACAACTGGTTCTGCAGGAGTAAATTGCTGCCCATGCAGTGCAATACTTGTCATGAAAAAGGTAAGTACTATTGAAGCTAAAATTGTTTTATTCATCTTGATAATATTTAAAAGAAGGACTGGTTGGCAATTTGGAATTATCGAATCAATAGCCTGGTCTTCCCACTTCGCAGCGAAACGAGTTAAGGCGGGGATTGAAATATGAGACCTGACGCCCCCTGAACAGGCTGTGTGAAAACGCAAATTTTGACTTGCCCTGTCCACCAGCTGGCGGACAGGGCAAGTCAAATTTTATATTGTTTTCATACAGCCTGTGAAGGCCGGGGCTATTGATGTT
>CAZBDF010000413.1:0-4541 GCA_964490385.1 uncultured Lentimicrobiaceae bacterium
CATTAGTATTCTGCGGTTTGAATTTTTCACACGCCTTGAATTTGAACTTTCTAGAACAAACACTCGACTTTATGGACAGGGCTAAATAGTGGAAGATAAACCGCAATAGTTTCCTAATTACTCTTTGGTGAAAACGTAATCCTTGTCGGCAACAGCCATGTGGCAACCATTACACATGCCGTCGAAGAGGCCGCGCTGGGCAATTTCGCCGGTAGCAGGATCGAGCATAAACCATTCCCAATCGTTGTGGTCGGGATCAAAGTCGTTGCCGCGTTTGGCCATAGCTGTCATTTCAATAATGTTGCCATCGCCATCTTTGGTTTCTTTAAAAAACATAGTCCCAACAGGATACTGCTCGTTGTCGCTTCTCGCGTTGTTGGGGTCTTCCCAGATTTTACGAACAGCATCGGCATTGTTGCCCTGGTGGGCTGGCCCCAACGATGGGCTCGGCCCCTGTCGTTCTGTGACGTAGGTCCAGGCATCATAATCAGCAAACGATTCATTTTCGGCAACAAACTCTGCCGGCGGATCGTCGTCGTCATCCTTATTACAGGATGTAAATACCACTGCTGTCGCCATCAGTAGCATTGTTAAAAAAGTCAATTTAGATTTCATAAGTATAAAGATTTTAAATGATTATGCCCTAATGGTCGGGCACTATTTAAAATCCTTACAGATAAGCTAATTTATTTTTGAAGGGAATTTTCGATTTTGCCTTGTATCTTCTGCCTGGCAGCAGTTTCGAGATGTAAATTATTTTCTGAAAAAGATTGATCGAAATCGGAAACGTGCTTTTTGATGGCATCATTTAACAACACACTCTGACGTTGGTATTGCTTACACGCACTGCAAACGGTGGTATGCATTTTAAGCTGGAAGTTTTCGCCGCATGATAGCTTGTCCCCTGATTTTTTCTCAATCAGGGTCGTTGCTTTTTCGCACGACAACATCATTTTATTCATTAAGCCTTTCATTCTATAATTGTGTTTTTCGTTCTACGTTTTGAGCTCAGAGTTCTCTCTCCCGAAACATTATATCTATTTACCTTTTTCAACTCACGCTCTTTCATCAATAAAATTCTCCTCAATACACCGCCTGAGTTGTAACTTCGCCCGGTGCATAATTACCCACAGATTGGACGAGGTAATATTTAGTTCCTTACAAATTTCGGATGTTGCTTTTTCTTCCATGTATTTAAAAGTTATCAAAGCTTTCCATTTTTCGGGTAAAATCCCTATGCACATTTGCAGGATTTGTCTGAATTCGTCGTCATCTAATAAATGCTTTTCATCCTCATGCCAGTTGTGTGGCTTCTGGTTACTGTTCCAGGAACCCATATTGTCGAAATATTTTCCGATGAAGGATTCACCCGACCCGCTACTTCCAAGGCGGCTCTCTTCCATCTCATATTTCACAAACGCCTTGCGGTAATGATCGACAATTTTATTTCTCAGTATGGAAAACAACCAGGTTTTTTCGTTGCTATCACCCCTGAAATTCTTCATTGATTTTAAAGCTGATAGAAAGGTCTCTTGCACCAAATCCTCAGCCAATGCCCTTTTCCCTGTACGGTGATAAGCCCAGGCAAACAGGTCGTCGCCGTAGTTATCGAGCCAAAGTTCAGGATTTAGGGTTTTATTTGGTTTGGTGGAGGCCATATCTAATTATCTTTAAGCAGGTCGTACAATTTCTTCGGATCCTGCCTATTATCCCAAAATGCGGTTATTATCACCCTGGTTTTAGTTACTTTATAAAATAAACTATAGTGTCCCAATGATGTTCGTCTTGTCTCTGGAAAACTTGTCGGAACTGATGCATTTGGATTTTCGGCTATAAAATCAGTTCTTTCCCAAACAAGCTCTGCCATTCTTTTGTTTTTATTTTAAGATCTTCTTGAGAAATCATCTTGCCCCGCTTAATATCCGCATTACTCATTTGCAGCATTAGTTCTTGTTCTTTAGTGAGCTGAAAAACCTCACTTCCTGATGAGCTAACGGATACAAGTTCATTGAGGGCAATTAAGTATTCCTCACTGGTGATTGTCATTATCCGATCAATAAGGTCGTTTCTGATATGGTCAACTGAATACATTTTCAATAGTTTACTACAAAGATATGTGTAAATGAGAGAGGCACATATTTTTTTAATCTTTTTATGAAATCTTGCTGATGTTTCATTCTCAACACTAATGCACAAACATCATTGTCAAATTATCAAATCATCACATTCTCTAATTGTCCATTTCCCTATCTTTGCCGAAATTTTCAAAAAGCTAATTTTTTTGATATGAAAGCAATAGATAAAACACCCAATCAATATAAAAGGACGACTGTAACGTCAGCTCTGCCGTATGCTAATGGCCCGTTGCATATCGGCCACCTGGCTGGGGTTTATGTGCCAGCAGATATTTACGTGAGGTATTTACGGTCAAAAGGTGAGGATGTAATTTTTATTGGTGGATCGGATGAGCACGGGGTTCCCATTACTATCAAGGCGCGTCAGTTGGGTGTGTCCCCACAGGATATTGTGGATAAATACCACGCGATCATTAAAAAATCGTTTGAAGATTTTGGGATTTCATTTGATGTGTATTCACGGACGTCCAACCAAATCCATCACGAAACGGCTTCTGATTTTTTCAAAAAGTTGTACGATCAGGGTGATTTTATCGAACAAACCTCAGAACAATATTACGATGTGGAGGCCGATCAATATTTGGCCGATCGTTACATCACCGGCATCTGCCCGCATTGTAGCTTTGAAAGGGCTTATGGCGATCAGTGCGAGAACTGCGGCACTTCACTCAGCGCCACCGACCTTATCAATCCAAAATCGGCATTGAGTGGAAATGTTCCGGTTTTGAAAGAAACCAAACACTGGTACCTGCCTTTGGACAAATACGAGGGTTGGTTGACAGAGTGGATCATTGAAGGGCATAAAGATGACTGGAAACCCAATGTTTACGGGCAGGTAAAATCATGGGTTGATCATGGCCTGCAACCCAGAGCCGTTACCCGTGACCTGGATTGGGGTGTTAAGGTCCCCTTGGAAGATGCAGATGGAAAGGTTCTGTATGTTTGGTTTGATGCACCAATTGGTTATATTTCTGCCACACGCGAATGGGCTGCTGAAAAAAATACCGATTGGGAAAAGTGGTGGAAAGATCCTGAAACCCGCCTGCTTCACTTTATTGGTAAGGACAATATCGTTTTCCATTGTATCATTTTTCCGGCAATGCTTAAAGCCGAAGGCACCTACATTGTTCCCGAAAACGTCCCCGCATTCGAATTCCTCAACCTGGAGAACGACAAGATTTCCACTTCCCGTAACTGGGCAGTGTGGCTGCACGAATACCTGGAAGAGTTCCCCGGCAAACAGGATGTGTTGAGGTATGTTTTAACTTCAAATGCCCCCGAAACCAAGGACAACGATTTTACCTGGAAAGACTTTCAGGCGAAGAATAACAACGAACTCCTGGCTATTTTCGGGAACTTTGTAAACCGCACCTTGGTGTTGACCCAAAAATATTTTGAAGGCAAGGTTTCCGAGATTACCGGCCTTACTGAAGAGGATAGAAAAGCGTTTGAAGAAATTGCTGCCTTCCCCGGGCGGGTCAGCAACAGCCTTGATAAATTCCGCTTTCGCGAATCGTTGAGTGAGATGATGAACCTGGCCCGTTTGGGAAATAAATACCTCACCGATAACGAACCCTGGAAAATTTTTAAAACCAACCCGGAACGGGTGAAAACCATCCTGAATGTTTCTCTGCAAGTTTGTGCCAACCTATCCATTTTGGCTGAGCCTTATCTTCCATTTACAGCACACAAGTTGGCCGCGATGTTGAACCTTGAAGGTTTGAGCTGGAAGGATGCAGGACAAACCGACCTGCTCAAAGCCGGAGATTTGATTAACAAACCGGAATATCTTTTCGAGAAAATTGAAGATGCTGCCATAGAAGCCCAGGTACAGAAATTACTCGACACAAAAAAAGAGAACGAAGCCAACGAATTTACTGCCAATCCTGCAAAAGACAATATTGAATTTGAAGATTTCGCGAAGCTTGACATCAGGGTGGGGACTATCCTTGAAGCTGAAAAAGTAGCTAAGACCAAAAAGCTGCTCAAGCTGAAGGTTGACACGGGTATTGACCAAAGAACTGTTATTTCGGGCATAGCCGAATTCTTCAAGCCTGAAGAAATCGTAGGCAGAAAAGTCAGCATCCTGGTCAACCTGGCACCTAAAAAACTCAAGGGCATCGAATCGCAGGGAATGATTTTGATGGCTGAAAACCCTGATGGTACCCTCGGATTTGTTTCACCACCCGATGATTTTGTGGATGGGAGTGAGGTGAAGTAGAGACCTTATCTTATTAGTTTTTTAAGATAATTCTCCCGATCCACAACAGTAAAACTACTATCGGGATAAGTTTCAAGAAATTCTTTTGGCCATTTTACATTGGATTTAGGATTGTATTTAAATTCATAGGCGTGAAGTTTTCCGGAATGCTCTTCAATAAAATCAATTTCTTTTTGATCATAGGT
>CAZBDF010000414.1:0-174 GCA_964490385.1 uncultured Lentimicrobiaceae bacterium
GAGCACGACCTTGCCAAGGTCGGGGTCGCGGGTTCGAATCCCGTCTTTCGCTCAAGAATCCCGGTTCCGGATTGCCGGATCGGGATTTTAAATTTATTGAAGTTCATTTATTGAAGTTCATTAAAATAATGCTCGAGTGGTGGAATTGCACCGAAAAACCAGAAATCTCTGATT
>CAZBDF010000414.1:274-4528 GCA_964490385.1 uncultured Lentimicrobiaceae bacterium
TACATAAAAAAAACGTTCTTAAAAATATTAAAATAATGCTCGAGTGGTGGAATTGCACCGAAAAACCAGAAATCTCTGATTTCATAGTTTTTCGAGTGTCCACGAAAAGTTACGAAAATCAAAGATTTTCTACTTTTCGGGAGTTGACACGTCCGTGCGGATGGGCATTGCGGGTGAGAGGTGATACATAAAAAAAACGTTCTTAAAAATATTAAAATAATGCTCGAGTGGTGGAATTGGTAGACACGTTGGACTTAAAATCCAATGACCATTGCGGTCGTGCGGGTTCAAGTCCCGCCTCGAGTACTAAGCCTCGGAGATTAATTTCTTCGGGGCTTTTGTTTTTATTGAGAATTTGAAAAATGTTTGAGATGGGATCAGGCTAACCTTAGCCAATACTGCAAATCTTTCTTAATCCATCATGGTCGAGAATAGAAAATGTTTTGCCATCAATTTCGATGAGTTTGTCTTTTTGGAATTGCTTGAGTATCCTTACTACATTTTCGGTGGCCATGCCTGCAAGCTGGGCCAATTCCTTTCTGGTAAGTCCAAGCTCAAATTTTGGGGACCTGAAAATATTTCCCGAAAGGCAAAGAAGTAAATCTGCCAACCGGCCATAGGATTGACGATGGATCATAAAAAAGAAACGGTTGTTGATTTGGTTGGCATTTTCGCTTATGATATTGATGATCTTCGATGCGAAGATGCCATTTTCCTTGATCAGGTATTTAAAGGTATTGATGTCGATGAGGCGGGCCACAGAATCCTGGTAAGCTGATGCAGAATATCTGAAAGTTTCTCCTTCATCAGAGAGCGAGGTGAGTCCAATTAATGTATCTGGGCCAATAATTTTTAGGATTAGGGTCTCATCGTTATCTTCGAGGTAAACCTTCACCAAACCTTCAGACAAGTAGATAACATGCGTCGAAAAAGCTCCTCGCTTTGCTATAACCTCCCCCTTTTTATATTTTACTTCAACTTGTTTCCTTTCAATGAGCTCTCTTTGCTCATCCGTCAAGAATTCGAAACAATTGCAATGTGCTTTAGCTACAGTGCAGGTTTTGTTAATTAATTTATCATCCATCACATCCCTGGTTTGCTGATTTAAGCTTACAAAAGTAGCGAAAATAAAGCTGAATATTAATCAATCGAAGTATTGATCTATATCAATGTAATCATGATTCGATATCATGCTTCAGCTATTTTTTATCAATGAATCTACTGTTAATTTTGTAACAGTAAATTTTAATAAAAATCAGCTAATAAATTCATTGTATGAAAAAGTATGCAATTCTATTCCTGGCCTTGTTTATGCCGCTGTTAATCATCACCTTAATGGCGCAGAAAGGCTTTGAAGACGAACAGCCTGCTGAGGAAAAAGAGCTTAAACTGGTCAACTATATCCCTAAAGCCAAACGGGCAGACAAGGAAGTTGTTGACCACAGCAAGTTCGAAATCCTACAGGAGGATTTTGAAAATGCCCACAAGGTAACCGAAGCTTGTCTTTCGTGTCATACCGAGCGGCATACCGAAATTATGGAAACTTCCCACTGGAAGTGGGAACGTGATGAAGTGCTTGAAGGCAAGGGAGTTATTTCTTTGGGCAAAAAGAACATCTTAAATAACTTTTGTATCGGCGTATCGGGTAGCGAGGCTACCTGTTCACGTTGCCACATTGGTTATGGTTGGGCCGACAAGTCTTTCGACTTTACCGAGAAACTCAACATCGACTGCCTGATTTGCCACGATAACACTGGCACCTACGAAAAGGCAAAGGGTGCTGCCGGTTATCCCAAGGAAAGTGTAAATCTTAATTATGTAGCCACTAATGTAGGATCTCCTGAAAGAGAAAATTGTGGTGTTTGCCATTTCTGGGGTGGCGGAGGTAACAATGTAAAGCATGGTGATTTAGACAAGGCCATGCTTGATTGCTCCCGCGAAATTGATGTGCACATGACCACTGATGGCGAAAATATGTCGTGCATCGAATGTCATGTTACCGAAAATCACAATATCACCGGGAAAGTTTTTGCACTTTCGTCCGAAAACAAGAACAGGGTTACATGTGAGCAATGCCACACCGATAAGCCTCACGGTGATAATATTCTTGATGACCACCTGTGCAGGGTTGCTTGTCAAACCTGTCACATTCCTTATTATGCCAAAGCCAACCCTACCAAAATGTATTGGGATTGGTCAACAGCTGGTCAGCTTGATGAAGAGGGCAATGCCATGCACCAGCCTGACGCTGATGGAAACCACAAGTATATGTCGATAAAAGGCCACTTTGTTTGGGACGACAATGTTGTTCCCGAATACTTTTGGTTTAATGGTATTGCTAATCACCAGCTCATCGAGGATAAAATTGAATCAGTTCCGCTACAAATGAATTCGCTCGACGGCTCGTACAAGGACAAGGGTTATTGTAAGAAGTCGATTAATCCTTCGAAGATATGGCCTGTTAAAGTTCACCGCGGAAAGCAAATTTACGATCCGGTAAACAATACACTGATACAGCCAAAACTCTGGGACAAAGAAAAAGGCGAAGGCGCGTATTGGGTTGATTTCGACTGGGACCTTGCTGCCCAAAAAGGAATGGATTACCTGGACTTGCCTTATAGCGGCGAATACGATTTTGTGGAAACCGAAATGTACTGGCCCCTCAACCACCAGGTTGCACCAAAAGAACAATCCCTAAAATGTATCGATTGTCATACAAAAGAAGGTGGCCGCCTGGCATCCCTCGGCGATTTCTATCTTCCCGGAAGGGATCAAAAAGCCGGTGTCGAAATCTTCGGTATCCTGCTGATACTTGGATCTATACTTGGAGTGGGGATCCATGCTTTTTACCGTGCTCTTGCCGGAAAGAAATATAAAAACGACAACTATTTAAACAACTAGAGATCATGAAGAAAGTTTATTTATATAAAGGATATGAGAGATTCTGGCACTGGTCGCAGTCGGTAATAGTTTTTATTCTTCTCATCACAGGTTTCGAAATTCACAGTTCCTACGTTTTAATTGGCTACCAAAATGCGGTAGGCATCCACAATATTACAGCCTGGGTATTTCTTGTCCTCACAATTTTTACAATGTTCTGGCATATTACCAGTGGCGAGTGGCGACAATACCTTCCAACAACAGTTAATTTAAAAGCACAAATACAGTTTTACCTTTCGGGGATTTTTAAAAATGCACCACATCCTGCCGGCAAAACATTGCTTAGTAAGTTAAATCCCTTGCAGCGAATTGTTTATGGCGGGCTGACGGTACTGGTATTTCCGGTGATGTTTCTCACTGGGTTTATGTACTATTTCTTTCATTTCCCGATGGAGGGTGTTGAACTGGCAAGTCTTGAAACAATAGCGGTATTGCATACCCTCGGGGCTTTCTGTATTGTTGCGTTTGTTATTGTACACCTTTATTTGATGACAACTGGTAGGACCATCACCTCGAATTTTCAGGCCATGGTAACAGGTTGGGAAGAGATTGACGAGGAAGAGACCAAGGCGATTGAAACGGAAATGGCCGAAAGCGCTAAAGCGTTGATAAAAACCAGTAATGGTAAAAATAAGTTGAAACAACCAAGGAAAAGAAAACAAGAAAGAGTTAAAGAAGAATCGTTCCAGGATTAATGACTTGCATTTTTAAAATAAATAAAGAGATAATTACTATGAAAAAAGGTATAAATAATTTTTGGATGTTGCTCATTGGCCTGGCGATAATAGCTTCGGCATGTAGCAAAGAGAAAAACTACGCTAGCGCTGACGAGTGGGTCGATGATGTGAAAATGGGTTTAAAAACAATTACTGTTGAAGAACTGAAACAAAAAGTTGACGACTTCGAAATGATTTATGTTCTCGATGTGAGGGAGCCAATGGAGCATTATCATGGATTAATCCCAGGTTCCATTAACCTGCCCGGTGGCTTGGTGATTTTTAACATGGAAGTTGATGGGTTTTGGGAAGCCGAGATGACCTATCCACCACAAAAATCAGATGAGATTATTGTTTATTGTAAAAAAGGAAAGCGCTCGGTTTTAGCAGCTGATGCCTTGAAAAGGCTTGGTTACGAAAATATTAGCTACCTTGACGGCGGATGGAAAAAATGGGAACTCACCTATCCCCTGGAATATGAAGAAAAGCTGGATATGCTTGGTGGACACGAGGAAGTAGAAGACGTAGGTGGTTGTTAATTTAAAAGTTGCAAGTCGAACGTTACAGGTTAATCGTAGTGCCTGTCCCGTTCGTACTG
>CAZBDF010000415.1:0-4515 GCA_964490385.1 uncultured Lentimicrobiaceae bacterium
GTGCAATGTTTTTACAGCATGGAAAAATATTCTTTTCTTCAAAACAATTCGGGACATGATTATGCTATAGACTATTCACTTGATCAGTTGGAAGGTTTATTAGATCCTGCCAGGTTTTTCAGGATCAACCGTAAATTCATTGTTTCCTCTTCGGCAATTTCAGATATCATTAGTTTCACGAATAGCCGTTTACAAGTTAAGCTTCTTTCAAACACATCTGATGATTTGATAGTAAGCCGCGAAAAAGTACACGGTTTTAAAAATTGGTTAGAGAATTGATTTTGAGGAATAAACACCAGCACACAGCAGCGTTGCCCAAACTACAACTATTATGAGATTAGAATTAAACCTAAAAAATATAGCGCAAATCGCTAAACTAAAAGAGGATGAGAATATCTCCTTTGGGAGTTATCTTAAGGGTCAGGATTTCGAAAAGATAGATAAGATTGTTCATCGACTTAATGAAGAGATTGCCCCTCAAATTGATTGTTTAGATTGTGGTAATTGTTGTCAAAATCTTAGACCTATAGCGACAGATGAGGAACTTAGTGTGTTTGTTGAACCTGAAAATATTGAGGCCTATAAGTATTTAAAGGGTTTCCCATGTAAACATCTTGATGGCAAGAAATGCACTATTTACTCGGGCAGACCAGAGGAGTGTAGATCATATCCATATTTGCATAGGGATAAGTTTGTGGACAGGCCTCATGAGGTGCTTCAAAACTATGAAATATGCCCCATTGTTTTTAATGTTTTCGAGCTTTTAAAAAAAGAATTAGTATGGATTAACAAATAAATAGAAACACGGACACCACGCACCATACACAAACCGTCAACACCCCAACCTACTCAAGAATAAACCGCACCCCGGCATTTATTGACCGGCCAACTATCGGCCCCTAAACCATGGAGCTGTCAAAATATTTCCCAAAGGGGTCGTCGGCAGCGAGAATTGGGTTTGAATCGCAACGGGTATAATCCAACAGGGCTTGCGGTTAAATTGGAATAACTTGTCATCAACATTATAATGCTTCCGCAAAAGAAAAGTAATTTGAACTCACTTTATCTTCCTTCAAAAAATGTTTACTTTTACCAGACAAAAAGAATCCCGAATCCTGTGCTTTCAACAAAAATCTGATACTCAATGAGCACACAATTTTTTAACTCCACCGTGGTGTGATACCCGCGGTTCAACATGGAAGTTTGTAATGCAGAATTTCTCTTAATGTTGAACGAATCAAAAAAGTCCCTAAAACGGCGCCAAAAAAGTTATTTTGTAAGAAAAGTTATCACCTGTTTTGGGCAAGTGATAATACCCATACCGATAGTAAACCGCAACACCAACAGTGTAAAGTCCAAAAATGTTGAGCAAGTTATTGATTTGGATGCCCGATTCGAAATAGCCCTGGCCCATGGTGTTAAAGAAAATATTTTTGTGGTATTCGGGATGCTTGAGCCAACCAAATCCCACGTTGGTTGCCAGTGCAAACTCTGGGCTGAACAAGTTTCCGCGCCAAAGCAGTTTCCCAAATTCATGGGTGTAAAATAGGTAAACATAGCGGTCAGAAAGAAATTCGTTCATCCGCATAGTACCAAAACTATTGGGTGCATAAGTGATGAATTTTCGATAGGAACCATGGCCATTGTATAGATTGGTGTTGGGGATTGGCCTGTCCACAAACCCTGCCCTGACATCAAAATTCGATTTACCAAGATATTTCAATAAAAACGATTTCTTAATCTTCACATCAAATTTATTGTAGGCATATTCACCATTAAGAAAACCATTTATGCCCCTGGTGTAGTTGAACCAGATAACGGGATAATTTGTGCCCATTGAAATTTTGTTGTCGGGCATTTGCAGGAATTTTTCTTTGTAGGCAAACCTGAAGCCTGCTTTAACTTCGGTGAAATAGAATTCACTAGTTGAGGGGTCTTGTAAACTGCTTATTCCCTCCGGCACATATTGGTATTCATTGGCGGCTTTTTTGTGATCGGTACTTAAGCCAATATTTAAAGTAGTCCAACGCAAGGCACGGACACTGAGTGAAGCATACATGCCTTGGGTCCTGTTCATCTCTGTTATCAGGAAGTTCCTGAAATTGTCAGGATTAAGCATGCCCTTGTCATCGTCCCAAAAACTTACGCCCCCGGTTTCGGTAACATCATTAAAGTATCCCAGGTTTAATTTCAATTCGCTGTATTTGTCGATAATTACGCCTATTTTGCCACCATATTTCGACTCCTTGTCTTTTAATCCATAGCCCCAGTATGCACCGGCATCAAAGGTTTGCGAAAGCTTTTTACTTGTAAGGATCCCCAGTCCAAGATAAAGCCCTTCGTAAGAATTGTATCTGATTATTTTAGTCAGGTCGATGTCGATATAACCCAGGGGAAGGCGGTTGGATAGAAGTGCATTTAGCGTAGCTGCTTTTTTATCGAAATTGTTTGCTTTGCCAAGGCTATCGATGTATTGGTAGGTCCGACGTTCGCGCTTACTCAGTGAATCATCACGGTAAGCCAGCCAAAACCCTTCTGTACGGTCGCCAGCATTAGGATCCACTTCGATGGACACCTGGTTGAATTGTCGTTTTACCAATTCAGGGTTCAGTACAATGTCGCGGATGTAACTCTTCCCTGTGCCTATGGGTGCAAGTTCATTAACTTTTACATTGTTAAAAGTGATGTCGGTGTTCAATTGCTCGGGGAACCACAATGTATCTTCGATAAATTTATATTTCTGCTGAATCCTGATGGTCATTCCATCCTCATCGCGTGACGGTTCTGCAATCACATTTTGGATGGCCCACTGATTGGTATTGATTGACAACATTCCTCTGAGTCCATCGAAATTGGTATTGATTGCCGGGCGGTAGGAGATAATGAAAACGGTATCGGCTGTCGCAGTGTAGGTAGTATCTTCAAGTTGAAAGAAATATTTACGGGTACTTCCTTTTGATATTGGGTTGATGTATTTTTTACCTGCAATACTTATCAATTCCTTGTAAAAGGACGAGGACTGAAGTTGAGAGCTGAGGAAAAGAAAAACAGGATCTTTAAAACCCGATACTTTGGAGGCAATTACTTTTTCATGGCTGCGGTCGGGAGCCAGGAATTTTCGCTCTGAAACCGTTTCGAGCATAAAAAAATCCTTGTCTTCAATAAATTGCCTGAGCCTGATTTCACTGGAGTCGGGAGCTGATGTTATCGAGTCGGGAATTGCAAGGGTGTCGATGGTAAAAATCATCTTGTCGTAAGAAGTGTACGAAAACGACTTGAATTTTTCGGGATTGTTCCTGTCACGGTTTTCAACAACATTCCTGATAATCCTGTGGGCGGGGTTTTCTCCGGCAACAATTACAACTTCTTCGAGTTCTACCGAAGTTTTTTCAAGGTAAACCTTGAGCTGCTTTTTATCTTTTTCGATATAAACTGTTTGAGCTTCATAACCCACATAAGTGAGCCTGATAAATTCAATTTCACCGGATGAATGTATTGTGAATTTTCCATCGATATCTGTGGCTGTCCCGATTTTGCTGTTATTGGCAACAATATTAACAAAAGCCAATACTTGCTTTGTTTTGCTGTCGTAAACGGTACCTGAACAGCTATATCTTTGGGCAATAAGCCCAAAGGGAAATTGAAGCAGAATGATGAAAAAGATGACGAATCTCAACATTATCCAATACCTGATATTACGCTGCAAAATATTCTTCCAGTTCCTTCAGGGTATTGCTGCTTTTTTGAATATCCTTGTAAACTTCGCCTTCGTGCAGTACAACTATCCTTTCGCAAACTTCGGTAACATGGTTCAGGTCGTGGCTTGAAATGAGCATGGTAATTTCTGTTTTTTCCTTCAACTCATTCAATAAATTAATCAGCCTGATTTGGGTAGTCGGGTCAAGGCCATTAAATGGTTCGTCGAGGACAATTATCTCAGGTTTGGTAAGTAATGTCCCTGCAATGCCCACCTTTTGCTGGTTGCCCTTCGAAAGCTCACGGATATATTTGTTCTTATTCAAAATCTCGCCATTGAAGAAGGTTTCAAAATCTGTATAAAACTTTTCAAGGTCGCCTTTTGGGAGTTGGTGGATGTTGGCCAGGAATTCGAAATATTCTTCGGGGCTTAGAAAATCGATCAGAAAGTTTTCGTCGAGGAATGATCCGGTGATCTTTTTCCAATCTGAATTTTCAGCCACATTTTCGTTAATGATTTCAACTTTTCCGCTTGTCGCCCTTATCAGATCAAGTATCAATCTGAAAAATGTAGTTTTACCAGCACCGTTGTTTCCCACCAGGCCAAAAGCCTCACCCTTGTTAATTTTCAGGCCCGGGATGTTAAGGACTACTTGTTCGTTATATGCTTTTGTAAGCTCAATTGATTCAATCATTTTTGTTCTGGTTTGTTTGTTATTTCGTAACTGTTTAGTTGGTTAAGAGATTTGTTAAAACTAAAATCTTTTTCCAATTGGAAGTCATTTGTTGTCATTGATGGTCATTTATAGTCATTTTTTT
>CAZBDF010000416.1:0-1188 GCA_964490385.1 uncultured Lentimicrobiaceae bacterium
AATTTTTCAGAGAATCTAACATCTTTTTCTACAGTACTTTATCCGCTACACGGAATTCGCCGTAGGCGATTTAGTATTGTAGAGAGATAGTAAGCCCCAAACCTTCAATACCTCGTAGAGGTTGCACTGGTAATGGTTTTAAACATTTCTATTTTTTTTAACCGGACAGCAGTAATATAAAATGAATAAATCGCTTAAGTATCACTATATGGCATGATTTCTGATTGGTGGCAGGAAATAAATAATAAAATCAAAATTATGATATTACAAACAAACCTCAAGCACCTTACATCAGCAAAACAACTGAATGAGCTGATTAGTGAAAATGAAAATGTTATGGTATGTTGTGGCCGTATGGGACCAATGTGCATCCCCGTTTACCAGGCAATGAAAACCCTTGAAGGCGATTATCCGCAGGTTGAATTTTATGACATGTTGTTCGACAATCCTGAATCGATTGCCATCAGGAACCTGCCCGAATGTCAAGGATTTATGGGGCTGCCATTTACCGTATATTTTAAAAACGGAAAAGTAGCTGCAGCCACCGGTAGTATTCAATCGCAGGAGCAGATTAAGACAGTTTTGGATACGCGATTGATAGGTGCAGAATAAAGGAACTAGCAAGTAATTAAGGTTGTTTCTGGCTGAGTGAAAACGGAAAAATAGATTTCTCCCTACAACACTCCGCTTCGCTTCGTATTTTGGTCGTGCCATAGGCATCCCTTTGGGGAAATGACATTCTCGAAGAATAGAGTGGGGAGGGGAATTGCGAACGCTGCACGTTCGCAACTCCCCTCCCATTCCATACTAAAACCTTTTGTCACCTCGAAGGAGCTTGCGACCGAGAGGCCTATCTTTTGCCAATGCATCACTATTTTACAAAACTTGTCATTAAAACGAGCGAAGCGATGGAGAAATCTTTTCCATCTTCCGATTCTTTTACTCTAATAGAACTGTTCTAAATTGGATAGTTTCAGGTTAGTTTCTCATTGTTATTCAAAAAACAATACATTTGCCGCAGTAAAACAAATCGTTCATACGGCATAAATTTATTATTCTTCGGGGCAGGGTGAATGCAGCAGTGCTGTACAATTCCCGACCGGCGGTTAAAGTCCGCGACTCCCTTTAAAGGATATTGTAAGGTTATCGATCAAGTAACTAAAGATCGATTGATGATTGTAGATTAAC
>CAZBDF010000416.1:1288-4512 GCA_964490385.1 uncultured Lentimicrobiaceae bacterium
CGATTTTTGATTTCAGATGTAGAACATTTCTAACAAATCAAAAATCATAGTTCGTTAATCATAAATCTGAAATCAAGAAAAATTTAGTTTCCTGTCCAAAACCAATCAAGTCCAATTGGGATTGAAACTGTGAAATTCAGTTACCGACAGTATAGTCTGGATGTTAGAAGAAAAACCATTACCGCAACAAGTTTGTCTTGTTCGGATATTTGGTAATATTTTACATATCACAAACCCCGGAGGTCCACCTTCGGGGTTTTTTTGTGCCAAAACTAAAATGATTTCAACGATGAAAAAGAGGCTGGTTATTGCTGTGTTTTTATTATTACTTGTTGTTTCAGGCGGATTGGCGCAATCAATTGTAAAGGGTAAAGTTGTTGATGGCGAAATGATGCAGGCCCTAGCAGATGCAAATGTTGAAATTCTGGGATTGCAAAAAGGGGTACTCACTGATCAATGGGGTGAGTTTGAATTGGAAGTTGAAGCAGGCAAGCACCTGCTAAGGATTTCCAAGTTGGGATACGTAGCCTATGAAATTGAAATATCATTGTCCAAAAATAAAAAGCGCAAGTTAGGTACAATTAATTTGCAGCCTGAGGTATTTGCGTTGGAAGAAGTAAGCATTATTTCATCCATCGGTGAAGACAGGAAAACGCCTGTTGCCATGACATCTATTACTGAGGCGGAGATTCAAAACCACCTGGGCGACCAGCCCTTTCCTGAAATTATGAAGATGACACCCGGAGTATATCCAACCCGTCTCGGTGGTGGAAGTGGCGATGCCGAAGTTAACATCCGTGGATTTGAGCAGGAAAATGTGGCATTGCTGCTCAATGGAATCCCTGTTTCGAGTGTAGAAAATGGACTGGTTTACTGGAACAACTGGATAGGTTTGAGTGATGCTACCCGAACAATACAGGTTCAACGTGGCCTGGGTGCCAGCAATGTGGCACTTAACTCGGTAGGTGGCACCATAAATATTGTTACCAAAACTACAGAAACTAAAAAGGGTGGTTCGCTGGGCTTTTCGATGACGGATTATGGCAATTCTAAACTCACCCTAAACCTCAGTACCGGTAAATTAAAAAATGGTGTGGCTGTAAACTTCCTGGGATCGCGGACATCGGGGCCTGGTTATGTGGATGCCACTTATGTGGATGCCTGGTCGTATTTCCTTTCGGTAAGCAAACAATTTAACCAGGGGCACATGCTTGTTTTTACTGCCATGGGAGCGCCGGAGAGGCATGGCCAGCGGACATTAAAGCTTTCGCAGGATGAGATTAATCTGCATGGAATAAAATTCAATAAGGATTGGGGCAGCTACAACGGAGAAATCAATAATGCCTCCGAGAATTTTTATCATAAACCTTACATCACGCTCAACCATTACTGGAATATTAACGCATACCTTTTCTTGGCTACATCAGCATATTATTCGCCTGGCGCGGGTGGTGGCAAATGGACAGAAACCTATGGGCCATGGGGCACACCAAGCATTTTCGAATTTCGCAATCCAAGTGGCCAGATTGACTGGGATGCCATTTATCAAAACAATGCTACACATACTGATACTGCAACTCTGGCAAACGGCGATAATGTTACGGGGTATTCTAAAAATGTTCAAACCGATTTCCTGGCCAGCCATCAGTGGGGTGGTTTACTATCACGCCTGGATTTTAAGAAATCTGAACACCTAAAATATACGGCCGGAATTCATCTCAGGTATTTCAAATCGAAATTGCAGGAAAAGGTGCGCGACCTCCTGGGTGGAGAATTTTTTATCGATGATTATTCATGGGCGGTTGACGGGCCCGCCGGGAGAAATGAAATAAAAACCGTTGGCGATGTAATCAAAGTTGACAATGGTGCAGTAAATCCATCAGCAAGCCTGTTTGCGCAGGTAGAGTGGGATTATGGAAAAATCAATGCTTTCGTCAGCGGGAGTTTCAACAACACCTGGTATTCGCGCTACGACAATTATAACTATGTTGAAGATACAAAAAGCGACCTCCTGATCCATACCGGTTTTGACCTAAAGACTGGCTTGAATTACAACATCACCCCTATCCACAATATTTATGTTAATGGAGGATACTTCTCAAGGGCGCCTTATTTCAAATATGTTTTTGGAAGTTTTACAAATGTTCCCACCCAGGGCTTGACAAACGAAAAAATATTGTCTGCAGAACTTGGTTACACGCTGAAGAGCGGAACTACACGGGCCGGGGCAAATGTGTATTACACCTATTGGAAAGACAAGAATTTTTTATCTAACGAATACATCCAGCTTGAAGATCAAACCCAAACCAGGGCGCTTGTTACCGGCCTTGATGCATTGCACATGGGTTTAGAAGTTGACATTGAACACCAGTTTACCGATTTCTTTAGCCTTGGGGGAATATTCTCGGTGGGCAACTGGAAATGGAAAAACAATGTTAACGCCACGCTTTTCAACGATAATAATGTAGCTGTGGATACAGTGGAAGTTTACGCTGATGGCTTGTATGTTGGAGGAGCCCCACAACTCCAGGCAGGTTTGTTCGGAACACTGACGATTTTGGAAAGCTTTCAACTAACAGGGAACTGGCTGTACTACGATAAGATTTATGCCTACTTTGATCCCACCGGGAGAACGGGCCCCGATGACAACACACAACCCTTTCAAATCCCATCATACAACATTCTGGACCTGCACCTCAATTATCCTTTCCTATTCTTCGATAAACCCGCCATGTTTGGTGTGAGTTGTTTCAATGTGTTGAATTCGGAACATATCATCCGCGGTGAAGATGGCCAAGGGCACGACCATGAATCATTCAGGGGGTTTTGGGGTTTTGGGCGTACCTTTAATTTTAGTTTGAAAGTTTCTTTTTAGAATATCAAAAGACCAAATTAATTTGGCGCACATAGTAATATGACGAGGAGGAATAGTTTTCTCCAAACCCCAAAAATGGAGGTCTCAATGTATGGTGACAAATAGGAATAGATTTCTCCCTGCGTTCGAAATGACAGGACTTCATTCAGGGTGTATGGGGAGAGGAACATCGGGTGCTTTGCACCCGATGTTCCTCTCCCCCCCAAATTTATCACCACTCTGTCTTTTTGATGGAGCGCAGTCCCGCACGTGCGGGACTGCGCTCCATCGAAATGACAAAGTTCATTAATGTAGGGTAGGGAAAGGGAAAGCGGGCGCAGAGCGCCCGCTTTCCCTTTCCCCCAAACCA
>CAZBDF010000417.1:0-4511 GCA_964490385.1 uncultured Lentimicrobiaceae bacterium
ATTAAGCAAAACGACTATTTGCTTTTTAAACAACTGAAATCGCTTGGTGATGATTTTCTGAAAAATGGCGGTATGCGCGAACGCATGACACGTATGCGCATCGAAAGGCGAAATAAATAATTCAGGGAATCCCGGTATGCTTTAGCAATTGCAACAGTAAGTCAAACGGGTTCGCGGTGCTTTGTATCATGGGTAATTGGTTTTTGGATAAGTTGGAGCAGGTTAACTTTCGTGTAACGACCTTAATGCCCTCAGCTGAAAAAGCCACATAAAAAGCCCCCCGGAAAGCCAAATAGAAACACCGAAGCCCCAAGGAAAAATGCAGGTTTAATACCGCACTTGTCATGCTTTGTAATAAATTTAATGTTATTCGCTTAACAGCTTGAGGTGGAAATTTGTATTTTCGCCACAAATTAAAATCGAAAAAGTCTATGGTTACTAATGAACTTATAAATCCGAAAAGCATTGTGGTTGTTGGTGGTTCCAACGACATCACCAAACCTGGTGGTAAAATTTTAAAAAACCTGATCGACTCGGAGTTTAATGGAAAACTTTATGTTTCCAACCCAAAAGAAACTGAGGTACAGGGCATAAAATCCTACCAGAAACTTGATGAACTGCCCAGCGTAGATTTGGCTATTTTAGCCATTGCAGCAAAATATTCGCTACAAACCGTTGAATACCTGGCTTATAAAAAAGGCACAAAGGCATTTATTATTATTTCGGCTGGATTTAGTGAAGAGAGTGAGGAAGGAAGAATCCTGGAGCAAAAAATTGTTGATGTTGTAAATTCTGTGAAAGGATCGCTCATTGGTCCTAATTGCGTGGGCATACTAACTCCCGACCATGCAAGTATTTTTACAGAACCAATCCCGAAATTGAACCCAAAAGGAATTGATTTTATTTCCGGATCGGGGGCGACTGCGTGTTTTATTATGGAATCTGCAATTCCAAAAGGCCTAACCTTCAATAGTGTTTTTTCGGTGGGGAACAGCGCCCAAATGGGAGTGGAGGAGATCGTAGAATATTTGGATAAAACTTATGATCCTGAGACCAGTTCGAAAGTGAAATTACTCTACATCGAAACCATTTCGAAGCCTAAGAAACTTTTGAAGCATGCCTCTTCATTAATAAGAAAAGGTTGTAAAATTGCTGCCGTTAAAGCTGGTTCATCCGAAGCTGGCAGCCGCGCGGCTTCATCACATACTGGTGCCTTGGCCAGCCCCGACGTTGCTGTGGATGCGTTATTCCGAAAGGCCGGTATTGTACGTTGCTATGGTCGCGAAGATTTAACTGCTGTGGCTTCCGTTTTCATGCATCCTTCTTTACAGGGAGAAAATATCGCCATCATCACCCATGCTGGTGGACCGGCTGTAATGCTTACTGACGCGCTGTCGCATGGTGGCTTGAATGTGCCACATATTGAAGGGCCTGAAACTGATAATTTACTGCAGGAATTGTACCCGGGTTCCTCGGTTTCAAATCCCATCGACTTCCTGGCAACAGGAACTGCTGAACAACTTGGCACCATCATCGACTATGTTGATGCTAAATTTGACGAAATAGATGGTATGGTGGTGATTTTTGGAACACCGGGATTAACAGAGGTTTTCGATGCTTACCGTGTGTTGGATGAGAAAATGAAATCCTCTAAAAAGCCTATTTACCCGGTGCTTCCATCAGTAGTTACAGCGCGGGCCGAAGTTGCTGAGTTTCTATCGGTAGGCAGGATCAACTTCCCCGACGAGGCAATATTAGGAAACGCTTTGTGCAGGGTTTATCACACTCCCAAACCTATTGCCGCTGAAATTGATTTGCCGGCTATCGATACCGATGCTATTCGGGAAGTTATTAATAAAAACAATGACGGTTACCTGCAACCTGACGATGTACAAAAACTGCTGGATGCTGCCGGCATTGCCAGGGCAGGGGAGGAGGTAGTAAAAACTGCTGACAAAGCTCTTGAAGCAGCTGCGATGCTTGGTTTTCCTGTGGTGATGAAAGTAGTTGGACCCGTGCACAAATCAGATGTTGGTGGTGTAGTTTTGAACGTGAAAGATGGTGATGCTGCAAGAAAAGAGTTCAACAGGATGATAAAAATCAAAGACACCACATCCATATTGATACAGCCCATGCTTTCGGGAGTAGAGTTGTTCGTAGGTGCTAAGTTTGAACCGAAGTTTGGCCATATGGTACTATGCGGAATGGGTGGTATTTTTATTGAAGTACTTAAAGATATTCAAACCGGGTTGGCTCCCTTAACTACTGAAGAAGCAACATCAATGATTCAAAACCTGAAGAGTTATAAAATTATAAAGGGTGTCCGTGGCCAGGAAGGTGTAAACGAAAAGTTATTTGCCGAGATTATTGTCCGCTTATCAGCTTTGGTTACCGCAGCCCCCGAAATCATCGAAATGGACTTAAACCCTTTGCTTGGCTCTCCTTATAAAGTTGTTGCAGTGGATGCAAGAATAAGGATTGAGAAGTAGATCGAGTAAACCTTTTTGTAGCTTCGGCCAAAAACCTTTCAGGATTCCTGTTTTCGACAGGTTTTTATTACCATTCCCAAGTTGATCATATTCACGTTGGGAACTATTGTCCCTGTTCGTTGGACAAAACAATTTCCCTTAGAATAGTATATTTAAAATTTTAGATATTAAAATGAAGCTCCCGTGAGGATTTTTTATATTTTTACACATCATTTCAGTTATTGGGAATGTTTCTCTTGCTTCTGAGTGCCTATCTGGCACAGTTCTCTTTGGATGAAATGGAATGAAAACGTAGTCTATTTTTTAACTAAAAGTTCTTGTAGATGGCAAAAGTAGTAGTCCTTGGTGCCGGCATATCCGGGCATACAGCGGTGATGGTCCTTCGTAAAAAGCTGGGCAAAAAACATGATGTTATCATGGTAAGCCCAAACAGCAATTATCAATGGGTGCCTTCTAATATCTGGGTTGGTATCGGGCAAATGAAATCCAAACAAGTGATATTTCCCCTGGCACCCGTTTACAAACGAAAAGGTGTAATTTTCAAGCAAGCCATTGCCAAAACCATTTTTCCTGAAGGTGATGGTTCAACAACGAATCCATTTGTTGAGATAGAATTTGTGGATGAAGCCAATAAAGGGAAATCCGAAAAGGTGGAGTACGACTACCTGATCAATGCCACCGGACCTAAACTCAATTTTGCAGCTACCGAAGGTTTGGGACCTGATAAGTTTACCAACTCAGTTTGTACATATGGCCACGCCGAAAAAGCATGGGAAAACCTTCAAGTTGCCCTGGATAAAATGGCCAAAGGCGAAAAGCAACGTTTTGTTATAGGCACCGGCCACCCGATGGCAACCTGCCAGGGTGCAGCATTTGAATACATTCTTAATGTTGCTTTCGAAGTCAATAAGCGCAAATTGATGGATCTGGCAGAATTTACCTGGATCACCAATGAATACGAAGTAGGTGATTTTGGTATGGGCGGTGCTTTTATCAAGAAAGGTGGTTATGTTACTTCTACACGTATTTTCACCGAATCCATCCTGGCCGAATATGGCATTAAATGGATCAAGCGCGCCGGTGTAAAAAAGGTTGAAGATGGAGTGATTCATTACGAAACTGTGGATGGGGTGGAAGATACCCTGGAATACGATTTTACCATGCTGATACCGGCTTTTGCTGGCGTTGGAATGACTGCTAAAAATAAAGCCGGTGAAGATATCTCCAGCCAGGTGTTTGCACCAAACGGATTGATGAAAGTGGATGCAGATTACACACCCAAAGATTTTGAGAATTGGAGTGTGAATGATTGGCCCAATACCTATCAGAGCCCGGTTTACGAAAATATGTTTGCCTGTGGGATCGCGTTCGCACCGCCGCATTCAATTTCAAAACCATTTAAAAGTCCAAAGGGCACACCCATTTTCCCAACACCACCCCGTACCGGAATGCCATCAGGAGTGATGGGAAAAGTTGTCGCACTAAATGTGGCTGAATCGGTTAAAAGCGGAAAGGTTTCAGTTAAACATAAAGGATCCATGGGCCGGATGGGTGCCGCATGTATTGTTTCTTCAGGATATGGAATTACCAATGGAATGGCGGCCACGATGACCGTATTCCCAGTTGTTCCTGATTTCGAAAAATACCCGGAGTGGGGCAGGGATCTCAGCTACACCGTTGGCGAGCCTGGTCTTGCCGGCCACTGGATGAAGCTTTTTATGCATTACATGTTTTTGTACAAAGCCAAAGCCAGACCAGGATGGTCGCTGATTCCTGAGTAGGAGCGAAGGAACGAACGAAGGAAGGAACGAAGAGACAAGGCATGCTTTGTCTTTACCGAGAAGACAAAAGATTATAAGAATTTTTAATGAATAATAATTGACAGACAATGATAAAAAGACCTACACCAAAAGGATATAAAGACGAGCATTACCCTCCTGTTCCAACAAAGGGTACAAAATTTTTACGTAAGTTCTGGCCATTCCAGATTTACAGGTTTTTTGTATTAAACCTTAAGATCAT
>CAZBDF010000418.1:0-2726 GCA_964490385.1 uncultured Lentimicrobiaceae bacterium
GGGATGTAACTTCCCGGGGTCTTGACGCGGATAAGTTCAGGTACCAGATCGAAATAGTCCTGGGCGGGAAATGGTTTGCCAAAAAGCAGCAACTGGCGGAATTCTTCTACCTGGACAAGGAGTTTCTTTACAAGATCAAAACGGCTGCTGAACCTTAGTTTTTCAACATAACGTACGCCCATGGGGCTGATGCAAAATTCGGCCAGCATCTCCCTGATCCTGTCGAAGCCTATTTTCTGTTCTATATTTTGGGGATAAATCAAATGGTGAAAGTTTTGGCAAAATTAGGAAAATTTATTTGCAGGTCTTCCAGATATGTGATACAATACGCGAATGATAAAATGTGACAATGCGTGAATGATAGAATGATAGAATGATAGAATGTTGAGCGAAGCGAAATCCCGCCACTGCGGGGATAAAAACTGTGAATGCTTAAATTGAAAAAGAATGTCAGTATGCTGCTTTCCCTTAAATCTTGCGCACAAAAAGCTGGGCGTTGATGTAGTTGACCACTTTGATGTGGGAGCCTTTTTCGATAAAACCAGCTTCGGCGGTGGCATCGTAAACCTCATCATCAATCTCAATTTTTCCGGCAGGCCGTAGTACTGACCTGGCAATTCCCTCCCTACCCATCATCATTTGGTATGATTTCGTGGCAGAAGTATATCCCTTGGTTTTGTCCTGTATGGTGGCCAAGGCAAGTTCACCAAAAACAGTTGTTGTGAATATCTTTCGGCTGATGTAAAACGACAGTATGAGCGATGCAAACGTAGCAATGAAGACAATGGAAAGTGCACTGACGAGTTCACCAACTGGAAAGTGTCCCATTTCGAAATCCATATTGCCCACCATGCTCAGGGCCAGGCCAACTACCACAAGGGTGATCCCGGAAATTCCCGCCACCCCAAATCCCGGAATGGCAAAAACCTCCACCGCAATCAGTATCACCCCTACAATGAAGATGATGATCTCCCAGTTGGCGGCCAGCCCTTCGATGTAAAGTGGTGCGAAATAAAGCAAAGCAGCAAATATGGATGCCGCGATCGGGAAACCAATACCAGGCGTTTGAAGCTCAAAATAAATCCCACCAACGATGATCATGATAAGGATACCGGAAATGATGGGGCTGATAAGGAGGCCAATAATACGGTCGGAAGCAGTTAATTCGTGCCTTACCATTTTATGGTTTTCGATACCGGCCAGTTCGAGTACTTCGGCAAGGCTTTCGGCAGAGCCCTCACAAAATTTATGTTCGATGGCTTCGGAGGTAGTAAAAGTAATCACCTGTCCTGAGTCGCTCACCCCGGGAATACTTATCCTTGGGTCAACCATACCTTCGGCAATCTTTGGATCGCGGCCTTTGGCTTCCGCAGTTGAACGCATCATCGATCGCATGTAAGATTGGTACTTATCGGGCAGTGCTTCGCCGGTTTGATTAACTACTGTTGCAGCACCAATGCTGCCCCCGGGCCGCATAAAAATACTGTCGCATGCTATCGAAATCAATGCCCCGGCTGATGCAGCATTGTTATCTATAAACACCCACACAGGAACCTTCGACTGAAGGATGATCGTCCGAATTGAGTCTGCAGATTCTAACATTCCACCGTAAGTATTCATGTGGATTAGTATCAAATCTGCCGCAGTATCGGTAGCAGCCTTAAATGCCTTTTGTACACTCCGCAAGATTGGTGGGGCAATTTCTTCTTTGATGTCAAGAATGTAAACCTTATAGGTTTTAACGCTGTCAGAAAATAGATTGGTATTTTCGTCAGCATGCAAGTGGGCAGGCCAAAGCAAAAATTGACAAAAAAAGATTGTTAAAACGAGGCTAAGTTTATTCATATCTGTAATATAGTGCTTGTTGTGTGTAAATTAGAGTCTGTCTTTAAACAAAAACTATCTATTCTACTCTTTATGCATTTTGCGGTACAAGCGTTTCCAGGCGCGGCGACTCCAATAATGACGTTTCCAGTATTTCCCCCATTTGATGTTGGCCCACATTCGCTCATGCAGGTAATAAAACAGGATTTTAGCGGTAAAATCGATAATGGTAATAAACGATGCAGTTTGGATTACTTCATCAAAGGATTTTTCGGAGTAGCGCCTGAAAATGATGAAGGTTACCAGGAAGGTAGTTGCCGATGCAATGACCCTCCAGCTAATAGCTTTTGCAAAACTCCTACCAGGGCTATCCTTGATTCTTTCTACCTCCTTGATAATGATCTTTTCTGTCTGGTCGGTTTCTTCGGTTTGTTGATTCTGCTCCATCACTGCCTTTGATTTATCGAATATCCATACAATATTAGTTCAAAAAAGTTTGTCATGCAAAATATTTTTTAACGAGAAGTTTAAACTCGTGGAAAAGGGCAGCGTTAGTAGCAAGGATTTCCTTGCCAAAAATATAATCCTTATCACCTGAAAAGTCACTCACCCTGCCACCGGCCCGCTCCACAATAAAAGAACCTGCTGCTACATCCCATGGATGCAGGCTGTATTCGTAAAAGCCATCAAACCTGCCACAGGCTACATATGCAAGATCAACTGCAGCAGAACCCATGCGGCGCAAACCATGACTATTTTCAATTAGATGTCGAAACAATTTAAGGTATTGATCTAGCTTTGAATAATCGTAATAAGGAAAACCCGTGGCAAAAAAGCCATTGTTGATTGAAGCAGCCGGGCTGACCTGAATTTTCTGTTCATTCAAAAAAGCAGAGCTACCT
>CAZBDF010000418.1:2826-4482 GCA_964490385.1 uncultured Lentimicrobiaceae bacterium
CTTTCATTAGTTGCCGTTCTGAAGTTTTATCAACATAACTCACAAAATCATGCAGCCCCTTTTTTTCAATTTGGGCACTGCTGAGATTATTGACCTCACTTTTCAA
The DNA here is from genome assembly GCA_964490385.1 of uncultured Lentimicrobiaceae bacterium. GTDB lineage: Bacteria > Bacteroidota > Bacteroidia > Bacteroidales > 4484-276 > 4484-276. Next base: position 2,933 of record CAZBDF010000418.1, read on the forward strand.
GTATTCACCTACCGTGCGCGCAAGTCCACAAACTTCCAAAGTAAGCTTTTCAAGATTTATACTAGCTCTCATATGGCGTGTTGTTTTTTGAAACGGCGGCTGAAATATATCATCCCTATCACCCCGAGTAGCATGAGGAAGATAGCAATGGCCTGTGCCTGGGTGGTTTCGAAGAATAATATTTTGTATTTAATATTGACACGGATACCTTCGATAATAAATCTTTCGATGCCGTTTAGGATGAGGTATATCGAAAACAGCATTCCGGGAATGACAATTTTTTTCCTGATAAACCACAAAACGAGAAAGAAAATAGTGCAGATGGTGGTTTCGTAAAATGGCGTTGGGAATACGGCTTGTCCCAACTCATGGCAGTATTTACCATCGCACCCGTGCATAAGCAATCCTTCGTTAATTACATTGTGCGGGTACTTAAATGCCCACATCCAATCGGGCAAAAACGAGAGCCATTCGGGTTTGGGTTCGAGATTGGGCACACCCCAGCAGCCATCGCCCGAAAGCTGGCAACCAATGCGGCCAACGGCATAGGCAATCATCAATGCCGGAGCCACTGTATCGGCCATCACCGGCCATTTAATTTTGTTGCGTACGCCAAAATAAGCTACGGCAAAGGTGGCAACGATTAATCCACCATAAAAGGTTAGACCGCTAAACGAAAACAACGTTCCCAACGGATCCCTGAAAAAATCGCCCAAATGCTCCACCACATCAAAAAGCTTTGCGCCCCCGATGCCCGCAATAGCCGCTATCAATACGATACTTGGTGTGAGCTGTTCAGCATATACTTTAGTTTTTACTTCAATGGGTTTATCGAGTTTGCCCTTTTGTCCCTTCCACCATGAATATGTAACTGTAAGCAACATCAAAATCAAGCCGCCTAAAAAACTACCTTCAGTTGACATCAGGTAATCCTGCGGGTTTTCGGTGAAATTATCATAATCGAAAAGCAATCCGATAACTTTAAAACCAATGAAGATATACAGAATTCCAGTAAAAGCCAATTCTGATGCGCTGACAGGTTTCCCTTTAATTACTGTTTTTTCCTGGGTCGGGATGATGCCAGCTATTCGTTTGCGCTTCAGTTCGAAGTACGTAAAAATACCGGCAACAATGAAAGCAGAGGCTACAAAAAATCCGTAGGTCTGCACCGGCAAAACGATGTTGGTGCCAAATAGTGCGTTAATTAAGTCGCTAAATCGTGGGTACATTTTGTTTGAGTTTGAAGTTCTGTGTTAAGAATTTTGCGTTCTGAGTTTTGTGTTTTGCGTTTTACGTCCCGAAAAGTAGAAAACTATGGTTCTACTGTTATTTTAGTGGAAAAGAAATCTAATAAGGGCGTACCCATCGGGATGCCCATGGCAAAACGCCCTGTTGATACTTCTCATAATCCGGACACAGGGATAAACCCCTGTGCTACGGATTATACTTCGGGATTGCCGGGGTATTTCCGTAACCCAGACGTTTACGTCTGGGATAATACACCAAACAGATACATTAAGGGCATTTATGCCCTTTCCCTGTAGTTTTTT
>CAZBDF010000419.1:0-4476 GCA_964490385.1 uncultured Lentimicrobiaceae bacterium
TTTAGCCGGATGCTTAGATGCCCGTGGGCTTTAACAAACGCTATTTCTGGTGATGCAAATTGATTCCGATTTTCAGGATTGCCTTCAACAATAGTTTTAAAAGTCTTCATCCGCTTTTCAAGGTTATGGAAACCTTTGATAACCGGGAAGAAATCATCGGGATACAGATCGATTAAGTTTTTCTGAAAGTAGCCAAAAGCCTTTGCAGCTTCAAAAGCAATTTCAGGATTTTCGGCCACATCAAATGAAAGGCTGTCTGAAACGAAGTTCATCAGCCGCCAGTAATTACCATCCTTATCTTTATAATGGTTAAGGCCATTTTTACAGAAAATGAGTTTTAGCTCCCTGAACCTATCATCACCTCGATCATTTTGATTAGCGTACAAATGAGTCAGCGCCATTTCAATATTCCGGTTCATCAATTCAACTTCCGGGAAGATGCTGTGGTTTATTTTTTGAAGGATATATTTTTCAACGCTTGTGGAAACAAGAAAAGTGTCGTTAATGTGGCCGGTGCCAAATGGCACGGCATTGATGAATTCCCCTTCTGCCGAGAATTTACTGAGAATAGAATCGAGGTTATTTTGTTGCATAAGCGTTTGGTTTTTAATCCACATTCATTTGATGGAACACAGATGACGCTGATGACGCAGATCAACACAGATTTTATTTGTTTCTTTTATCAGTGTCCTTCCGTGTCATCCGTGTTGTCCCTGCCTTGCCGGCAGTCACGCGTGTTCTATTTTTGGAACACTGATGACACAGATGACGCCGATGATGCAGATTCACACGGATTTTATTTGTTTCTTTTATCAGTGTCCTTCCGTGTCATCCGTGTTGTCCCTGCCTTGCCGGCAGGCAGGCGTGTTCTATTCTTTAAATCGATGATATGGATGATACGTTTTTTACTTTGTGTAGTAAATAACCTCGTCCACTTTTTTATATGCTCCACGTGTGAAATCAGGCACCTTTACCGGCATACTGTTATTTTCCACAGATTTTCTGGAAAGCTCAATAATCGATGACCACTCAGCTGCATCATACACATCCTGGTCGAGGGGCAGTCCGTTACGGAGGCAATAAATCAAGCGATAATCCATAATGAAATCCATACCGCCATGACCTCCAACTTCCTTTGCCTTTGCTTCGATATCCTTTACAATCGGATGGGCATATAATTTAAGCAGGGAATCGAGTTGATTTTGTGCTAGAAAATGATGTGCATTGGGCTCGAGGGCAATTCCTTTTTTTGGATATTTCTGGGCAAAACCCTTGGTGCCGCTCACCGTATGCAAACGGCTGTATGGTCGCGGACTGGTAACATCGTGCTGCAACATGATGGTTTTACCGTTTTCTGTTTTGATAAGTGAGGTGTTGATGTCGCCCTTTTTATAATCCCTTTTCGCGTAATCAGAATCTTCGCCAAATTTTTCCTTGGCATAAGCGGTCATCCCAAACTGATCGCTCGACATGGATGTGATGTAATTCATCTTATCGCCGCGGTGAATATTCATGATATGGCATATCGGGCCAAAGCCATGAGTGGGGTATGTATTCCCATCCTTTTCCTCAAGATGCTTCAAGCGCCACATATCCCAATAGCCATTTTCTTCATCAAAGTTGAGCCAGCGTAAATCATGGATATAGGCGCCTTCGCAATGGACAATTTCGCCAAACAAATCTTGCTGGGCCATATTCAAGGTTGCGATTTCAAAAAAGTCGTAATTACAATTCTCCAACTGCATGCAATGTTTCCTGGTTTTTTCAGCAGTATTCACCAATTGCCAGCATTCATCAATGGTAAGGGCTGCCGGAACTTCAGTGGCAACATGCTTGCCGTGTTCCATGGCATAAACGGCAATGGGTGTATGCAAATCCCAATGTGTACAAACATAAATAAGGTCGATATCATCTCTTTCGCAAATGGTTTTCCAGTCCTCAGCGCCGGTGTATTCATCTGCTCTGGGGAATCCCTTTTCGATGAGTTTCTGCTGGCTTCTTTCTACGTTTTCAGGGACTACATCGCAGAGGGCAACAATCTTAACTCCATCAAGAAATGTATAACGGTGTATTGCCCCGGAACCTCTCATGCCAAGGCCAATAAATGCTATCCTCACTGTGTCGATAGGCTCGCACCTGAGTTCGATAACATCTTGTTGACCATCGGGACGCGAAGGTTCAGGAAATAAATCCCGGGCTTCAAATGTTATTTCCTTTGCTGATTTTTGATCAGTATCAGTACCGCAGGAAATCATAAAAACTGTTAGAACTGATAATAGTACTAAAGAAATTTTTCTCATTGTTGCTTACTTTGAAATTGATGTGTAAAATGAATCGAGTATTTTATGATGGCAAATTTATCAAGTTTTTTGCATAGGTGGGTTATAGATGGTTCCATTTTTTTGTAAAGTCATTTATTCTCATCAATTGTTATTGATTCTCCTTGCTATCTTTCAAAAATGACGGCGCAGCCTAAACTTCCGATACGAAGTAAGCCCGTATGGGTCCGTATGGATGACATATTAATACACAGCAAAGCCAAAGCCAAGAAATCAAAATGAAACGCAAAGCGCCGAACGCAAAACCTATAGCTTATAATCTTGGTTGAACTTATTCCTCGACCAATTGTTTCATTCTTGTCTTGAATTAAAATATGCAACTATGAAAACCAGCAATAAACCGCGCCGTCAATTTCTAAAGAATTTATCCCTTGCTTCTTTATCTGTAGGTATTTTTCCTGCGATAGCACAGAGCAATCCAAGTGAAGGAGATAAATCACTTCGTGACTGCAATATTACCACACTCGATTATTATGGCGAAGGCCCGTTTTACACACCCGATCCACCAGTGATGGTCAACAATATTCTGGCAGGAGAAAATGAACCGGGTGAACGGCTTATCCTGAGTGGCCAGGTGCGTAACCTCGATTGTTCGGAGCTAATTCAAAATACAGTGGTTGATGCATGGCATGCTAATGATGCGGGGCAATACGACAATGCAGGATTCAATCTTCGTGGAATTACCTATTCAAATAGCCAGTGCTTTTATGTTTTCGAAACCATCCTGCCGGGGCATTATCCAAATGCCGGGAGTTTTCGCCCTTCGCATATTCATATTAAAATTACTCCTCCGGGATTTGATACCTTAACTACCCAGCTCTATTTTGAAGGCGACGAATATATTCCAGGTGATGCAGCGGCATCAATCACAAGTGGCCCCTATGATGCCACACACCGCATCATTCCACTTACCATGAATTTTGAAGGGAAATATGAAGGAACCTGGGATATTGTTGTTGATGGTGAAGGTATCGTTGGAACCAACGACCTGCATTCTGATAAAGGCATGATTTATTCAGCCAATCCAAATCCATTTTCAAACCGGGTAGAAATTAACTACGGTGTATTTCGTGATGCTAAAGTGAGCTTATTCGTTTACGATCTGAATGGCCGTAACGTTGCCAAGCTGGAAGAGAAATTTTTAAGCTCTGAAAAATACACTGCCATGTGGCAGGTGGATTCCAAGCTCCCCGATGGGTTTTATTTCATCGCATTAAAAGTAAACGATTTGCAGGTACATTATTTGAAGATGTTGAAGAAAAGTTAGTTGCCTGTCCTTATCAACTTTAAACCAGGGATCATACAACCTCAAATGACTTGATAAACACAGCTACCAAAAATTGAAAGGCTACCCATTTTTTTGAGCAAGCTCTTTTTAGCTTGAGGATTTTCTTCTTTAAAGGAAATATTAGCCATAATCCTTTATCATAAACTTAAGGCTGTACCATTTAACGTAAACGATACATCACCAACATTCGATAAGTTTATCCTATTGTCTGTGGTGAGTTTTTCCTACGCGGATGAACAATTTGATCAAGCGTTTTATTAGGCTGATTAGTTACATTTCATTTTATACGTTCTATTCATTTGAAGCCTACTTATTATTTTTCATTTCGTTTTACCTGACTAATTTCACTTTACCACCCTCAATCTCAAACTGTGAATAATTCATAGCTGTTAGCTTAATTTCAGAACTCAGGAAAATAGTAGGTTGGTTAATGAGGTTCGCAATAAAATATACTGTCCATACAATAATTGTTAAATTGTTTGGGATCAACAGTATAACAATTTGACAATATAACAATTGCCTCTTTAATTATTGACACATTGCGATTTAGAATTGAGAATTGTCCAAAATACTGAGCTCTTAATTTGATCATTCATCACGGGATTCAACAAATGAACGTGGCGAGTACCCCTCTTCGGAGCGGGTAGGAATATAAGCATGCTTGGCTTCATCTTGTCTTTGTACAGTACCTTTTGATGGATCGACTTTAGCCTGACTGAATGCCAGTTCGCCACATGCTTTTCGCTGTGTTTTTAAATAGGGTCCCATGGGATTGCTGGAATATTTTGAAATATTGAAAACCGGTAAGGCAGTTTTAATCAATTCAGTTTCCAGAAAGTCGATGGCCTG
>CAZBDF010000420.1:0-4476 GCA_964490385.1 uncultured Lentimicrobiaceae bacterium
CCACCATCGCTTTTGATTTCCCCTCGCCCAAGCCATGGGTTTCATCGCAATTTATATTGAAATATTCTCCATCAAAAGCAGGAACAATTTCAGCGTAAGCGTCAGCAAGAAATTCGTAGGATTCGTCCATTGCCGGCGAAATGATGTGCTTGCTTTCGGCCAAATGCTGATATTGCGGAAGCGACAATGTTTTTTCCATGTGCCCGAAGGACTGGTAATTCCCGATGAGATTAACATGATATTTTTTCGCATAGGAACTTAGTTCTTCAAGTTGTGCTTTGGTGATTCCATCGGCGGGTGCAATTCCCGGGTGGCAATCGAACTGAAAAACATGCTCGATATACAGGGTAAAGTAATTCAACTTGAAAGCAGCCATTTTCCTGATTTGTTCCTTCAGCATTTCCATGGTTGGGATTGGCCCGCGGCTGATGTCATCCTGCCAGCCCCGTACCGCAATGTCGGGGTAGTCGTAAATAGTTACACAGGGAATCGTGTTTCCACTTCGGTTGGCCTGTATGATTTGTTTGAGGGTTTGAATGCCATAAAAAATGCCAGCATCGGTCTTTGAAATTACTATAATCCCTTCGGAAGAAACTACCAAAACATAGCCTTCATCGCCCGGGTTGAAATCGGCATCTAAAGCATTTTCCTTTAAAACCCCTACTAACCTTTTTGTTGAATCAACTTTGATGAATTCGATAGAATTGCTTTTCGCTTTTTCATTTGTTTCCAAATGGATGCCAAGTTCCTCATTAATGCAACCATTCAATTCACTAGCAAACAATGAATCAAAGGCATGGCTTACAATTTTAGTATTTTCATTAATCCTGAAGTGTGCATCATGAACCTCGATTTGCTTGGGCATAGGTATCAGTTTCAACTGTGCGTTAAGTTGAATACAGTGCAAAAGGATAAGGGTTAGAATTGAAATGTTAATTATTTTCATATTAAAAGCTCAAATTATTATCACTATTGTCCGGCTTGAAACTTTAAATTGTATAAAACCAACTGCCTGTGAAGCCTCTACGAGGTATTGCAAGTTTGGAGGCAACTTTTTCACTACAATACTAAATCGCCTACGGCGAATTCCCCACCAGCTGGTGGGGATAGAGTATTGTAGAATAAGTATTTAATTTTCGTATTTTTTCCACGTAGTGGATTAACTTATTTTAGTCTGATTAATTCATGAATCCGGGCTAAAGCCCTATCTGTGGGTTTTTCCGTTACCCAGCCATTAATGGCTGGGTAACGGAAAAACCAAACGACCCTAAGGGCTTTAGCCCATTTCTTTATTGTTTAGGAATTATTCAGGTTAGTCGGATTCCAGTGAATTCATATCTTGAAAATACCAGCCAAAGTAGTATTTACCTTTTAATTATTTTCAAGCTATTGATTTGATATATGTCATCTGAAATCACCTTAACAAAATAAACGCCACTTTTCAAACCACTGATATCAATTTCTTCAGCTTGATTGCTGATTTGTCTCGTCGTTACAAGGCTTCCCTGTACATTAAAAATATCAACCTGGCATGGCGCACTGATGCCTGATAAATGAAATGAGTTTTCCACCGGATTAGGAAAAGCGCGAACATTCGTTCGCGCATCATAATTATGGATACCGGTAGTTGTTTCCATTTTGTAAACAGCCACCTGGTAAGGAGCAAGCTCACCGGTGAGTATTCCATTTTGAATGGATAAGTTATCGGGGCGATAGTAGAAAAAGTTGATGGCCTCCCCCGTTACATCTTCCGGCACAGGCATTTCGTAAAAGTAGGTATCGTCAACACTGGCATTCACAGCTATCAAATAAACGGCATCGTTGTATCGCCAGGTGGCGTAATACCTAAACTGATTGATGTTGTAATATTGATGCTCGCCATTCAAAATCACATCCTTCCATTCGCTTTGCAGTATTTCATTGGCCACGTTTGCAGCAGCTTCAAAAACGGCCGGCTGCGTTACATCAATCGTCGAATTGTTATCATAATCTTTAAAGGTGTAATATAAAACACCTTTCATTCCGGTAACAAAAGCAAGGTAAGTTTGGCAATCGACATGGGCGGCCGATGGGTAGGTTTCGTTGTCCCAATTATAGGTTTGCGGCGTGGCTATTGGAACTACATTTTCGTTGTGGCAGGCCAGTACATGGTTTCGAAACAGAAAATCGGTATGGCTCAGGTCAAATCTATCACCATCGAGTTGCCAAGGATAAGATTGCATATAGGCGAGTTCGGTGAGAGGAATCATATAGGCAGCATCGGGTTCGTTGCTGTAGAAGCTGATGCTGGTCACTCTGCTCGAATCCAAAGCGATAATTTCTTCTTTTTGTTGAGCTACTATTTCAATTCCCTGACCATTGGCATCGTCCATCAGGTTCCAGCATATTAAAGCGGGAGAATCCTTTAGCGCGTTAACATAAGTGGTAAATATTTCACCATTACCCCAATACCAAAGCAGCCCGTTAACTACTTTTACATCATGGGTTTCGCAATCATTCAGAAAGTCAACATATTGGCTCAGATAGGCTTCCCACTGATCGGGCGGTTTCATATAGCTTTCAGCGTAGATGTAATTAAATCCTCCTGAGGCGACTTGCTGCGCCAGATTAGGATTTTCTGCAAAATCTATAGCCTCACAGTAAAAGCCAAAAGGTAGAAAATCCTGCTCATAGACTAATAATTGACCATTTTCGTCGATGCGGCTTATTGCTTGTGCATGAAGAGTTCCGGCAGTTAATATTGCTATAATTGACAGGCATAAGGTCAATAGCTGAATGGTATTTTTAGTGGATCTCATTTCTTGACAATTTTAAGTGTTTGATAGCTTTTGTTTAATCCCTCAACTTCAATATAATAGACTCCTCTATTTAAGCACCCAATATTTAGGGGTTCATTTTCCAGGTTTCCCGATTTTTGAAACACACATTGTCCCATGGCATTATAGATTTTACAATGGACTATTCCCTTTGTTCCCGTGAGAGAAAAAATTCCGTTTGTGGGGTTGGGAGCAGCTTGAATTTGTAATTGAGATGGTAAAATATTTATTCCTGTAGGCTGCATTTCCATTTTATAAATAGCAATCTGATAAGGTTCCAGATCACCAGTGAGCATTCCATTTTGTATATTGAGACTATTGGGACGATGATCAAAAAAGTTTTCTGCTTCACCTATAACATCGGCTGGCAAAGGAATTTCGTAGCTATAAGTCTGGTCGTGACTGGCATTAGCAGCAATAAGGTATAAGGAATTATTGTATCTCCATGTTGCATAATGTTTGTACTTAAAAATATTGTGATAGCTGTATTCGCCATGCAGGATCACTTCTTTCCATTCACTTTGTAGTATTTCGATGGCAATATTAGAAGCTGCAGCATATAATTCGGGATGTGAGATGTTGATGGTGGTACCAGTTTCGGCATCGGGGAAAGTATAAAAAAGCACTCCTTTGTTACCCGTAATATAGCCGAGGTAGGTTTGGCAATCGAGATGTTCGGGTGAAGGCCAGTTATTTTCTTCCCAATTAAAAGCCTGTGGAATGATCATAGGAAACACACCTTTTTCTTTAGCCTTTAGGGCATGAAAACGGTAACGATAGGTCACTGTTTCTAAATCTACCGGAGGATTCCATGGATAAGCCCATGGCGACTGTGATATGCAGGAAGTTTCCAAAACATCGAGCATATATTGAAAGGGAGGCTCAATTCGATTAAAATCTGCGGTTACCACTCTGGACTGATCCCGCTCAAGGAGCTGTTGCTTTTGCATTTGAAGAAATTCCAGATCATAATCATCGGCATTATACAGCAAATTCCACATGATGACTGAAGGATTAGGTTTCAGGGCTTCAATATAATTGTGGAAGCGAATTGGTTCATCGGAAAAATGAGGCAAGACAATAATATTTTTAAGCCCGGCACTATTGCATGATGCGAGAAAATTCTGATAAGTTGCTGTATCGATAACATGGGTTGCAGTAACCAGGGTATTAAATCCACCTGCTACCATATCTGGTATAAGTGAGGGGTAATTGGGCACGAAAATATATTCTGAATAAAAACCTAGCGGTAAAAAGGCCTCACCCTCAACAATCAGGTTGCCCGATTCGTTAACGTGACTAATGGTCTGGGCCGGAAGCAATGCAAAACGCATCAATGAAAGAAAAAGCAAAATAAGGTATATTTTTTTCATAAAAATGTGGCTTTTCCTATCCTGTTAGAATCATGAAGTAATCTGGCTAATGGTATATTGGTTTAAAACTAAATGAAAATAAAGGCAAGGCCAAATTTGACCCCGCCTTTATTCCTAATCAAGTCAAGCAAGTAACTTAGTAACCTGAGTTCGATATAAGAATTATAATTAAATGGTTGAATTTCAATAGCCCTGGGTTTTAAACCAGGGTAGGTAATTTGAGGTACTAGATCAGATTTTTGAAATTTTTGTATAATAATAAGAAAATACAAAAATTTCAAAAATCC
>CAZBDF010000421.1:0-4425 GCA_964490385.1 uncultured Lentimicrobiaceae bacterium
AATATTTGTGATGCTGATAATAGATTGGAGTTGCTATGAAAAACCTCGTAGAGGTTGCATAATTGTAAAAATGACAGATAGAAGACAAAACAAAATCCTCGTAGAGGATTCATAATTAAAACTTATTGTAAGTTAAGAAATAATAAGAATGCAAATACAACTTCAAAATATAGCAAAACACTTCGAAATCCCCGGTTCGGAAAACCGCCGGGATGTGCTGAATGACTTATCCCTTAACATTGCCGGAGGTGATGCCCTGGCCATTGTCGGGCCATCTGGTTGTGGGAAAAGTACGCTGCTCAATATCATTGGCACGCTCGATATACCAAGCAGTGGTACAATGAGAATTGATGGACAGAATATGAGCAGCCTCAGCGAAAAACAATTGGCTAACATCAGGAACCTGAAAATTGGCTTTGTATTTCAATTGCACCACCTTCTGCCACAACTCAATTTACTCGAAAATGTATTGGTGCCAACTATCCCTTTATCTGACAGAACCAAGAAAAAGGCTGCCTCAGTGCGGGCATTGGACTTACTCGATAGTGTTGGGCTTGCTGATAAACTTACCCAAAGGCCCGGGCAGCTTTCGGTAGGTGAGTGTCAGCGGACTGCGCTGGTAAGGGCGCTCATAAATCAACCCGAAATCCTCCTTGCCGATGAACCCACCGGCTCGCTCGACCGTGACTCAGCAGACAATATGGGTGAATTGCTGGTGAAGATTAATCGAGATTTTGATATTGCCATGGTGCTGGTCACCCACTCTGATAAACTGGCTGGGAAAATGAAAAAAGTGTATCAGCTGATTGATGGAAAACTCAAACAGTAAAAGCACAAATATCTAAACCCAAAACTCAAAACAACATCTGCAATTTTGAATTTTGTCCCGCACGTGCGGGATTGAATTTTTACTGATTTTAGCAGCAGAATAACAACACAATGACAATTGTAATTTAGAATAGAGAATTCATGTCGTTTTTTAAACTAATCATTAAAAGCCTCTGGTATTTCAGGCGACAAAACTTAGCCCTGTTTGCCGGAATATTAATCAGCACGGCTGTCCTGACTGGTGCGCTCATCATCGGTGATTCAGTAAAGTATAGTTTACAACAACTTGTTGATTTGCGACTGGGAGAAGTTCGTTATGCACTGCAAACCGGCGACCGTTTCGTACGTGCTGAATTGGCTGATAATCTTTCAAAGACGGATGATGTTACTACTGCTTCACTGCTTGTGGTGCCTGGAATTGCAAAAAACCCTGACATCGGTGCTACCATCAATAGTGCCCGGGTAATTGGTGTTGACAAAAATTTTTGGTCACTTTCAAATGTTGAAATGCCAGCCCTTCAAGCCGATGAGGCAATCCTTAACGTCAATGTTGCTGAAAAACTCAATTTAAAAGCTGGTGATGAGTTTTTGCTTCGCCTCAGCGAAACATCCGTCATTCCTTTGAGCGCCCCATTTGCTCAGGACATGCAGCCTTCAATTGGCCTGCGACTTACAGTAAAAGCCATTGCCCAAAACAATCAATTGGGCAGGTTTAGCCTCAAGAGCAACCAGGCAACGCCAAACAATATTTTTATCAACCGGGATTTCCTTGGCCAAAAACTTGATTTGCCCGGCCTTGCAAATGTAGTTTTAAGCGCTGCAGATGACGAAGAGAGCATAAGTATGAATGAGGCCTTCAGAGAAAACTGGACAATTGCTGATGCCGGACTGAAGATTCGGGAGCTTGATGAAGACGGGAATTTTGAACTTATTTCGAGCAGAATTTTTATTGATGCACCAATTGCTCAATCTGTTTTCGAGCTGGATGTGAAATCGGAATCCATCCTCACCTACCTGATTAATGGCATTAGAAAAGGCCAGAAGTCAACGCCCTATTCTTTTGTTACTGCAACTAATCTCCCGCTTATCGAAGATGAATTAGATGAGAATGAAATCATCATCAACCAATGGTTGGCTGATGATTTGAAGACTGGTGTGGGAGATACCATCGAGCTTGACTATTTTGTTATCGGCCCTTTGCGGAAATTGAATGAGAAATCGAACTCCTTTGTTGTTAAAGAAATAATTCCGATTGATGTCTTTCCGGGTGCAGAAATGCTGATGCCTGAATTTCCCGGCCTGGCCGATGCTGGTAGCTGCCGCGATTGGGAGACCGGCGTTCCCATCGACCTGGATAAAATAAGGGATAAGGATGAGAAATATTGGGATGAATATCATGGCACACCAAAGGCATATATTTCGCTGGAAGCCGGACAAGAAATTTGGGCAAACAGCTTTGGGAATTATACCTCCTTTCGCTTTAACAGGGACGGAATATCGCCTGACGAACTTGCTGACAAACTTTTATTAAAACTAATACCAACTGACCTCGGTTTGCATTTCAGGCCGGTGTATAAAGAGGGTCTGGCTGCCACCAACAATTCTGTTGATTTTGGCGAATTGTTTTTGAGCCTCAGTTTTTTTGTGATTGTTTCGGGTCTGTTGCTCACGATGCTATTATTTGCCTTGAACACTGAATCGAGAAGCCGGGAGGCCGGTATTTTATCTGCGCTTGGCTTCAGGAATAAAATGATTGGGCACTTCAGGATGGCAGAATCGGCACTGGTTGTAATTCTGGGTGGCGTGGCTGGCGCTTTTGCAGGAATCTTTTACAACGATGCTATCATGGCCGGGCTAAATTCTGTGTGGCAGGATGTTGTCCGAACCAATATGATAAGTGTTTATGTTCGTCCACAAACATTATCCATCGGAGCGTTTAGCGGAATAATCCTGGCTGGCCTGGTTATTTATTTTATCACCTGGCGAAAGTTAAAACAGCCTGCTATAACAGCCATCAAGGGTTTACAAACTGCTGTTACTTTGCCGAAGAAGTCAAATCATTTACTGCCCATGCTTATCATGATTGTTGGATTTTTAGCTTCGCTATCATTGGTTATTTATTCGCTCATATCAGCATCTAACAACCCGGGTGCGTTTATGGCTGCAGGTGGAATGTTTCTTATCGGAAGCCTTGCCGGAATTTATCTTTTATTGCAGCGCATGGACAAAAAGGTCAACTCTTCAAATCTCGATAAATTCATTTTGCTTATAAAAAATGCTTCACGAAAAAAGGGAAGAAGCGTGACCACCATTGCATTGCTTGCCCTTGGCGTATTTACAATTATGATAACCGGGGCCAACCAGAAAACTTTCTATGGTGCCGAAAGCAATCGAAGTTCCGGAACCGGCGGGTTTCTATTCTGGGCCGAAACAAGCGCCCCCATCATCTATGATTTGAATACAGCAATCGGGAAAGAAAAATTTGGCCTTGACAGCGAAAAGGCATTGGAAGATGTGGGTTTTGTGCAGTTTCAGTCATTAAGTGGCGATGATGCCAGTTGCCTCAACCTTAACCAGGTGAGCCGACCGCAGATTCTTGGTATCAATCCTGCAAAGTTTGATTCGCTGCAATCCTTTTCGTTTGCAAAGCTAAGGGATGGAACAGATAACGAACATCCCTGGCTTGAACTGAATAAGAATTATGGTGGCGATGTTGTCCCTGCTTTTGCCGACCAAACAGTAATTACCTGGGGTCTGATGAAAAAGGTTGGGGATACACTGACCTATCTCAATGAAAGTGGAAAGGAAATAAAAGTTCTGCTTATTGGCGGGCTTAGCAGTTCCATATTCCAGGGGAATTTGTTGATTGCTGAAGATATTTTCAGGGCGAACTTCCCCTCCGTGAGTGGTTCAAATATTATGTTGGTTGATGGAGGGCAGGCCAGCAAAGACCAGGTGAAGGAAATTCTCCAATCGCAGCTTACTGATTACGGTATTGACATTACTTCAACAGCTACACGACTGGCAGAATTCAATTCTGTTACCAACACCTACCTTTCTGTTTTCATGGCTTTAGGAGGTTTGGGTGTATTGATTGGCACCCTGGGGCTTGGCGTCCTACTGCTTCGGAGCATGCTCGAAAGGAGGAAGGAACTTGCCTTGCTACTGGCTCTGGGTTTCAGAAAAGAACTGGTAATTCAACTCATCGTTTCCGAAAACCTCTTTCTATTGGTCAGCGGAATAGTTGTAGGTGTCCTGGCCGCACTCATCGGTATTTTACCTTCGCTGCTAAGCCCTGCCTTTGAGATGAACACACCACTCATCGCACTTATCCTGCTCATCATTTTCATCAGTGGCCTGACCTGGATTTATTTCCCCGCGAGGAGTGCGCTCAAGAAATTACCCATCGACAGTTTAAGGGCCGAGTAAAAATTATAATGTACTTAATCCTTTTGCAGATTATTATTCAATGCTATGGAATTTTTGTTTGAATTGATATTATAGATATATTTGCAATTCGCGATTCGCGAATTAATGATAATAATTATGAAGAAGCATAATGGAATGCGTCCACAAGATATTGTAGTTTTATTGAAG
>CAZBDF010000422.1:0-4423 GCA_964490385.1 uncultured Lentimicrobiaceae bacterium
ACTAAATGCAGACCTAACAGGTTTCTAAAACGCAATAAATTATGAGGAAAATCAAAATAGCAATCACTCTAACACTTATATTCATTAACTTTTTAAGCATTCCCCTTCTCGGTCAGGATCCACCACCTCCACCTCCCGATCATAACTCTAGCGGTAATGTTCCGGGTGGTGGGGCTCCCATCGGAGGTGGCCTATTGATTTTGGTGGCGCTAGGTGCAGGATATGCAGCAAAAAAAGTGTACAACATACAGAAATGGAAATTGGCTGAGTAACAAAATTAAGTTGATTTTGAAAGGGCGTCCTTAGAAGCTGTCTAAATTTCGTTTTTAGAATTTATTATAGTTTATTTTTCGTCAGGTCGAGGCATTTTTGAAACGCATAGCCATAGCTACGGGTTGAAAAAATAACGATGAGATGGCGAAAAAGAGGCTTAATAAAACTGAAGGATGAATTTTAGACAGCTTCTTAATTGGGCGTCCTTTTTTTTGTTAGAAAATGAAAGAAACATTTTGCCATCTCAAAAACAATATTTTACTTTGACCGACCGTTCATTCAAAAACAAATTTGAATATGCCCCGCACTCCACACCAATTCAAGGAAATTAGAGAAGTGAGAAAGCACCAGATAATGACTGCAGCACTTGAATTGTTTGCACAGAAGGGCTATCATGCAACATCGATAGCAAGCATTGCTAAGGAAGCTGGTATTTCGAAAGGTTTGCTCTACAACTATTTTGATAGCAAGGAGGCACTGCTCAAAGAATTGGCAATACATGGTTTTGAGGAACTATTTTCTGTTTTCGACCCGAATCATAATGGGGTAATTACTCCCGGGGAAATGAAAAACCTGATTGTAGAATTACTCGAAATTATCAAAATGGATGCACAGTTCTGGAAACTCTATTTTTCAATTTTAACCCAACCTCCAATATATAGTCTTGTTGAAGATTGGGTGATGGAAAAAGCGATGCCAATGTTTACAATCATGGGCAATTATTTTGAATCTGAAGGTTATGATGACCCAATGACTGAATCCAGGCTTTTTGCTGCCATGCTCGATGGCATTGCCATGAATTTTACCTTCGACCCCGAAAACTTCCCCATTGATAAAGTACGTGATAGATTTTTAAGCCTTTATAATTTAGATTAATATGAAAACAATGAAATTGAAAATTGGATTGATGTTGTTTGTCTTTTTGATGACAGGACTTGTGAGCCAGGCACAGGATGCCAAAGAAATTGTACAAAAAGCCAACGAGCTTGTAATGGGCAAAACCAGCCAGGGAGCAACAACTATGACCATCGAACGGCCAACATGGACTAGGACGGTATCGATGAAAAGCTGGTCGAAAGGCACCGACTACTACATGATCCTTATTACTGCTCCGGCCAGGGACAAGGGCCAGGTATTTTTGAAACGTGAGAATGATATGTGGAACTGGATGCCTGCTATCAGCAGGATGATAAAGATCCCACCCTCAATGATGAATCAATCGTGGATGGGTTCCGACTTTACCAACGATGACCTGGTGAAAATGAATTCGATCGTTGAAGATTATAATCACACTATTTTAGGAGAAGAAGAAGTGAGCGGCTACAATTGTTACAAAATTGAATTGATGCCCAAAGAAGATGCCGCTGTGGTTTGGGGCAAGATTGTAATGTGGATCGCAAAAGAGGAATTTTACGAAATGAAAATGCAATACTTCGATGAGGACATGGCATTGGTAAACACCCAAACGGCAAGCAAGATCACCCAATTTGGAGACCGGAAATTACCCGCCCACATGGAAATGATCCCTGCTGACAAAGAAGGGCACAAAACTATACTTGATACCGAGGAAATGGAATTTGATGTGGATTTGCCGGAGAGTTTTTTCTCACAACAGAATATGAAGAGGATAAAATAGCTGAGAGCTGAGAGCTGAGAGCATAGAGCTGGGAGTGCAGAGTTGAGAATGGAACAGAAGAACTTCTATGACAAATGCAAGTTTGAAGTTTTATCTATCAACTGATTAGAAGTATTAGGTTTTCATATTAAAAATAACTTTTAGCAGAGGCGTTCAAACTTCGAACGATGAACAGCGCAAAAGGTAAAGAACTATAAGAAGGAGATAAAAGAAGCACAAGCAATAACTGATTATGATTAGAAGGTTTCAAAAACCTTTGCATTGTTAAACGTAAATAAGTGGATATTGTACATTAGTTAAATCTGATTAATTCGATGATAAATAAAAATTAGTTGAATGAAAAATTACCTTAAAATAGCCTGGCGCAACTTATGGCGGAACAAGCGAAGGACAATGATCACCATATCTTCGGTGTTCTTTGCCATATTATTGGCACTGCTCATGCGCTCGATGCAAAACGGTTCCTACGACCTGATGGAGAGAGATGCCATCCGTAATTCAACCGGGTTTATCCAGGTACACGCTCCGGGATATTGGGAAGACAAAATCATCGACAATACCTTTGAAAACAGCAAAGAATTGTATGCCGAGATTGAAGCCAATAAAAATGTGTCACATGTCATTCCCCGCCTCGAATCTTTTGCCCTGGCTTCAACAGGCAATATCACCAAAGGGGTTGGTATTATCGGAACTGATCCAAAAATCGAGAACGAAATAACCAAATTGAAGGACAGACTAATCGAAGGACAGTACTTTGATGGTGACAGGGGAAATGGAATACTCTTGGGTGATGATCTGGCCCGCTACCTTGAGGTGGAAGTTAACGATACACTTGTTTTGCTTTCGCAGGGATACCACGGCGTTACAGCTGCCGGTGAATTTCCTGTGGTTGGGATTATGCACTTTCCATCGCCTCAAATGAACAAGCAATTGGTTTATATGACCCTTGATGCTGCACAGTATTTTTTTGCCGCTGATAATCGCCTGACCTCCTATTCCCTCATGCTCAACAATCCCGACAGGTTAGAAAGAACCTTTGAAACCTTGCATACAGAATTGTCCGAAACCTACGAAGTAATGACCTGGAAAGAGATGATGGTGGAATTGAGGCAGCAGATTGAGAGTGACAATGTAAGTGGGATGTTTATGCTGGCGATACTCTATGTGGTGGTTGCTTTTGGGATTTTTGGCACCATTTTAATGATGACCCACGAAAGGAAAAAGGAATTTGCTGTGATGATTGCTGTTGGGATGCAGCGTTACAAACTGTCCATCATTGTATTTTTCGAAACCCTTTACATGGGATTGATCGGCGTAGTTGCCGGGTCGCTGGCAAGTATGCCCATCATTTATTATTTGCACGAAAACCCTATTCCACTTACCGGCGAAATGGCAGCCGCTTTCGAAGAATTTAATGTTCAGCCCATCATGCCTTTTGCCTTTACCGCTGATCTTTTCCTCATGCAGGCCTTGGTTGTGGCAATAATCACAGTGGTTATAGCTATTTATCCTTTTATGAATATTTCGAAGTTTAAATTGATAAACGGATTAAGAAGTTAATGAAGCAAGAAGTAATCCCGAAAGCCTTTCCACTTTTAAGCATTGTCACATTGCCACATTATATCATTCTCTCATCTTATCATTTCATCATTATTAAAATTAAGAAACAATGCTCATAACAATGTCATGGAGAAACATATGGCGCAATAAGGTAAGGAGCCTGGTAGTAATTCTTGCTATCGCCATTGGATTAATTGGAGGTATATTTATTGCCGGACTGACTAACGGAATAGTAGCCCAGCAAACCGAGAATACTATCAACAATGAAATTTCTGAGGTTCAGATTCATAATCCAAAATTTCTGGATAACATGACCCCGAAATTCCTCATCGAAGATGTTGATATAAAAGTAGCATCTATAAAAAAGCTAGCAAATGTTACCGAGGTGTGCTACCGAACCAAGGCAACTGCTATGGCCAGCACAGCAGCAACTGGAGCCGGTGTTACTCTTAACGGAATTATCCCGCAGAATGAAAAATTGGTTACTGACATTCATACAAAATTGGTCGAAGGACATTATTTCGAAAAGGAATCGAAGACTGCACAAATTGTAATAGGCCAAAAACTTGCCCATAAACTGAAGGCTAAATTGGGCAACAAAATTGTTATGACTGTTCAATCTCTCGGTGGGGAGATGACTTATGCACTTTTCAGGGTTGCCGGCATTTACAAAACCAATAATTCTGGCTTCGATGAATTGAATGTTTTCGTCCGATCATCCAACCTGAACCCGACCCTGGGCATGGAAGCAAATCAGACCAACGAGATTGCCATAAGGACTACTAATTTAGATGCAGCCTTTGCAGTTGTAGATAACCTGAAACCTGAGTTTCCGGAATTGAGCGTGCAGTCGTGGCGCGAAATCCGTCCATCACTCATCCTGATGATGACCATGATGGACCAATTCAGCTACTGGCTGCTAATCATTATTTTGTTTGCGCTCATCTTCGGAAT
>CAZBDF010000423.1:0-4415 GCA_964490385.1 uncultured Lentimicrobiaceae bacterium
CTTTTACCGTGGTCGATATGGGCTATAATACAGAAATTTCGTACGTTTTTCATGGGGCGCAAAAATAGGTATTTTAATGTTACAAAGGGTGGGTTTTTAGTGCTGTGTATTTAGACTGGCAGGTGAAGGTATAGGGTATAAGGGGAAATAGGGGAAATAGGGGAAATATGGGGAATAAGGGTGGTAAACTACAATAAACAATTGATGATTTGCGATTTTGGAATTTGCTTATTTTTTTTTCTACCTTTACACATCTAATAATCATGTCAAAAGACTATGGTCAATAAGAAGAATGAAACTTCAGGTTTTCAAGGTGGTCTATATTTAGAAATAGGACTGAAAAATGATTGGCCTGGAAGCAATTTAGCTTACTTTTTAATGCGTTAAAACACAAACTGAAAATATCCAAATTTGAAATTCACTCTATCCAGAATAGTATCAACTAATAATAATTCAAAGAATTATTGTGCTCAACTTATCGTCAATATTAACGAAACACTTCGTTATTATGACTTTAGGACGAAAGTAGATGGAGCAAGTGTTGAGTTTGAAAGAGTGTTCCGAGACATACCTGATACCGGTACAAGAAGAGATCCTTTTCGAAATTTAAGAAACGGAAGAGTTGAATTGTTCATTAAATCAAATAACATAATCAAAATAAAAAGTACTATTGGTTTATCCCATTTAACCTTTTTGGCATTATCCTTAGGGCTTTGTGTTTTTCTTTTTAGCTGGTTTTGGGATTCGAATTTAATCGGAATGGGGATATTTTCCCTTATTATTGCTGGGGTAGTATTTATGGCAGGTTGGCTCAGCATTATTTTCAAAATGGATAAAATAATAAACAAAGCCATCGAAAAAACTTAGCCCAATTCATTTCCATTATTGGCCTGATTAATTCATGAATTAGTTGTGCTATCAATGTCTTTTTTGTCAATTCTCATGAATCATTCAGCTTCAAAAATCAGAAAATATTTGTTAACTTTGTATCAATTGCAAATAAAAAGATTTAATCACCCTAAAATTTTTGATTATGAAAAAAACAATCGTACTTTTTATCGTTCTGATACTTTTTAGTATTGGCAAAGCAGAGAACCCGCAATGGATAAATTACACAAATGGGAAGCAAGCCCGTGTAATGGTCGAAGAAGCTAGCCATCTATGGATTGGAACCCTGGGAGGACTGGTGAAATTTAATAAATTATCTGGAAAAATGACGCATTACAACAGGTCAAACTCCGGTATTCCGGCAAATATAATTTTGTCGATGGCCATCGATGAGAATGGGAATAAATGGATTGGTACTTTTGGAGGTGGGTTGGCGAAATTTGACAATACGGACTGGCTGATATATAATAAATCAAATTCAGGATTGCCTCACAACGATGTTGATGCAATAGCAATTGATGATGATGGGAATTTGTGGATTGGGATGACGGCTGCTGGTTTAGCGAAATTCGATGGAACAAACTGGACTGTTTACAATGAGGCTAACTCGGGCTTACCAGCCAATTCGGTTGAGACTATAACCATTGACGAAAACGGGGAAAAATGGATTGGAACCCTCTATGGCGGTCTGGCTGTTTTTGATGACCTGAACTGGACGGTTTACAATCCAAGCAACTCTGGGTTGCCTTCCGAAAGCATTTGGTCGATAGCCATCGATGCTGATGGAAATAAGTGGATAGGTACAGTTGATGACGGTGGGGTATCTAAATTTGACGGGACAAATTGGACTACTTATAATGCATCAAATACCGGCCTGCCCATTAGCACGGTTTTTACAATTTCGATAGCTGAAAATAGTGACAAGTGGATTGGAACAAATGCAGGCTTGTTTATTTTCGATGATACCAACTGGGTGAATTACAATACAACAAACTCCGGGCTTTTGAATGACCATGTTCATAGTATTGTTTTGGATGAAAATGGAATCAATTGGATAGCAACAGATGCTGGCCTTGCTAAATTTGATGGTTTAAACTGGACGCCCTTCAACACATCAAATTCTGGGATGCCAAGTTTTAGGGTTACTACAGTAGCTATCGACGAAAACGGGAATAAGTGGATTGGAACTTCCAGCGGTGTGGCAAAATTTGACAATAACAATTGGACTGTATTTGATGTGTCCAATTCCGGCCTACCTCATAATTGGGTTAACGTAATTAGCACAGATGGTGCCGGGAACACGTGGATAGGCGCCAATTATGGTGGTCTATCTAAATTTGACGGAACAACGTGGACGGTTTATGATGTTTCAAACTCTGGATTGCCCGATGACCACATCAATGCTATTTGCATTGCCGGAAACGGGGATAAATGGATAGGGACAGAAGATGGCCTGGCAAAGTTCGCCGATGGCAACTGGACAACTTACACTTCGGCAAACTCTGGCTTGCCGGTAAATGATATTCGTGCTCTAACTATTGATGAAAATAATAATAAGTGGATTGGCACTTATGGTGGTGGCCTGGCAGTATTTGATGGTTCTAACTGGCAAATATTCAACGTGTCAAACTCCGATTTACCCGACAATTTAATAAATACCACGGCAATAGATGAAAGTGGAAATAAATGGATAGGAACCGAAGTTGGAGGTGTGGCAAAATTTGATGGAAATAACTGGCAGATTTTCAATACCGATAATTCAGGTCTTCCACACAATACTGTAAATGCCATGTCTATCAACAAAAATGGGAATTTGTGGGTTGGTACAAGGCTTGGTGGCTTGTCGAGATTTAATGGCAACGAATGGTTAACCTACAACACATCAAATTCCGGTCTGCCCAGCAACGAGGTTTATGCCATAACCATCGACAGTAGCAACAATAAGTGGATTGGGACTGCCATGGGAGGTTTGGCCGTTTATAACGAAGATGGGGCGCAGGTTTCGGTGGAGGAAAACCAAATTTTGCAAAGCAACATACATGTCTTTCCCAACCCGGCTTCAGATTATTTTAGTATTGATGTTCCGCCTTCAATGGATATTTTCGAAATAGAAATGATGAACCTGCAAGGAATCATTGTATTTTGTAGGAAAAATTTTGATGCACAAAACAAAATAAATATCAGTAATCTATCAAATGGACTGTATTTGTTGAGGCTTAAAACGGATAAAGGCTCAATGACAACAAAACTTATAAAACAATAACTTCACACTATGGCAACTAAAAACCTTCAATCTTACCAATCAGGATACATCGAAGTTTCCGGCGGGCATCAGCTCTATTACGAACTCTATGGCAACCCAAAAGGAATTCCGGTAATTTATCTGCATGGCGGGCCGGGAGCTGGCTTTGGCGACAAGAGCAAAGTGTTCTTCGACAAGCGGCGGTACAATGTGATTTTCTTCGATCAAAGGGGATCTTCACGAAGCAAGCCTTTTGGTTCCATCGAGAATAATACCACAGAAGATATTGTGGGCGATATCAACCTGATTTTGGATCAATTGATATTTGATAAGGTTTACATTTTTGGTGGATCGTGGGGAAGTACGCTGGCCCTGGTTTATGCCATTCAGCATCCTGAGCGGGTGTTGGGATTAATTCTGAGGGGGATTTGGTTGGCCAATAATTATGGGCTTGAGCATTACATTGGAGGTGGGATTAAGGAGTTCTTCCCGGATGTTTGGGAACGATTTGAGAGCCTGGTCCCCAAGGGTGAGCACCCGGTAAAGTATTACCTGGAGCAAATGCTGTCGGACGATAAAGCGATCAGCGATAAATATGCCTATGAGTGGGCTTATTACGAAATGTCCTTTTACACCATCAACAAAATTGATGATCCGGCGGATATCCTGGAGACATTTTCATATAAATCGCTGGCTATTTTGGAGGCGCATTTTATTGCCAACAATTGCTTCATTCCCGAAGATTATATCATGAATAATGTGGATAAAATCAAAGATATCCCAACAAGCATTGTACAAGGGAGGTACGATTTTATTTGCCCGCCCATCCAGGCTTTCAGGCTACAGTCAGGTTTAAGCAATTCCAAATTAAACATCACCAACGCAGGCCATTCGGCTACTGATGAAGAAAATTTGAAAGCTTTGAAAGCTGAACTGAGAAGGATTACTTCGTAATGAAATTCTTTTAAACCTGCATGAGTCGTTTACTTTTCTTGAACGCTGATTCTTATGATTATTAAGGTTTTTTTATGATGCTATAGCTGTGAATATCATCAAAATCATAATAAATCAGCGTTCTAATTGGGCACGGAAATGATGACTTTGGGGCAAGTTGAAACAAAACTCAAATTGATATGTGGAAAGAAAAATTAGCCCTCTACGACAAACTGGTTGAACTCAGCCCAGAATTTGAACGAAAAGGAAAGACGGTGCCCTATACTTCGGCAAATGGATACATGTTTTCGCTGCTGAACAAAGATGGTGAATTTGGCATACGGCTTTCAAA
>CAZBDF010000424.1:0-2664 GCA_964490385.1 uncultured Lentimicrobiaceae bacterium
ATTAAATCTTCAAGTTCCTTTGTGGTATATTGTTCAAAGGGGCTGCCTTCATCGTCACCTGGCGTCCTTTGACTTTTTTCTTTCATTTCTTTTTCTTTTTCGTCCTGCACCACAACACCGGCTTGCGACATAATCTTTTCATAGGTGTAAATAGGACATTTGAACCTGAGGGCAAGTGCCACGGCATCCGAAGTCCTCGAATCGATTTCGATGGTTTGTTTTCCATCGTCACAAGCCAACTGTGCATAAAACACACCTTCGTGAAATTTATTGATAATAACTTCGAGTACCGTAATATGAAATGCATCGGCAACACGCTTTACAAGATCGTGCGTGAGCGGCCTTGCAGGCTTCATACTTTCTAGCTCAATTGCAATAGCCTGGGCCTCAAAACCACCTATGATAATCGGAAGCCTGCGCTTTCCATCTGCTTCACCAAGGATTAAAGCATAAGCCCCACTTTGCGACTGGCTGTATGACATACCCAATATTTCAAGTCTGATCTTTTCCATCAATTCAATCCGATGTTTGTATTTCTGTATTTTGAAAGGATAAAAGTAATAATATTCTTATAGAAAGTAGTTCGAAATTGTTTTCTTCAATAATATTTTGATACGAACCCTTGCTTCTATTTTTACCAAGATAAACCTTTTCAGGATGATTTTGTTCAATAATAGATATTTGAAAATACAGTTTTCAAAATAGATCGTCAAGTGTTAACGAACTTGCTACAATTTCCCTGAAATGTTCATTATTAGCTACTCCAAAAGTTGTTATCATCGTTAGGAAAACATTCTTCCTGGTATTCGTAGCAGTTCTAAAAACATCCATTTTGCGCCGAAGGTCTTTGGCATATTTAGCATCTATTACAAATTCGCTCTTCGAAAATTTAACTTCGCATAAATTAATGGTGGCATCGCGCCTGTCGATGAGCAGGTCGATTTGTGCCCCGGGAATTTGTGAATCTTTAGCTGGCTGATATCTCCAGGCTGATTCTATTGTTTGTACCGATGCAATGCCGAGTGCCTTTTTTATGTTTTGCACATGCTTAATACAAATATTTTCGAAGGTAAAGCCCGCCCAGGTATTTTTGGCCGGCTGGTTTTGCATGTTTAGCCAGTGTCCCTCACCGGGAGAGTTTTTGCCCAATGGTTTTATCCAATCATAATAAAACTGTGTAAATTCGTCCGTTAGCCTAAAAAGGGCATCTTTCTTGTTTTTCCCAAACGGAACATAGGATTCGATGAATCCTGATTCTTCCAGTTCAATGAGGATTTTACTGGCTGTGCCACCCGAGGAAAGTTTAATTTGTGAGAGCAACTCATTCCTGGTGATCCCTTTTGTTTTTTTTGCCAACAACTCAGCAATTCTAGTATGGTATTGGCTATCTTCAAAAAGTGAAATCAACAGTTTTTCATATTCATCCCGAAGGACACCATTTTTGGTAAAGCAAGCCTTATCAATTATTTGTGCAACCGATGAGCCAGGTTCCACTTGTTTCAGATAATAGGGTACACCACCAAATGCCATGTATAGCTCCACAATTTGAATGCGGGTAAGTTTTATTTTCTTTTTAAGAAGAAACTTCTCTGTTTCGGAAAGTGTGAATGGTAGCAATCGAATTTGTCTGGTAAGGCGGTTGTGGAGACCTCCCCGCGAACGGACAATATTTTGTATCATCCATGAGGCCGCCGAACCACAAACTGCAAGTATCAACTTATCCTGTCGGCTGCCATAGCTGTTCCAAAAATATTCGAGGGATGGTAAAAATTTCGATCTGGGTGTATTAAGCCAGGGAAGTTCGTCAAGGAAAACTACTTTTTTGCCCCGCTTGTTTTTTATAAGTGGCGATTCAAGGAATTGTTCCAGTTGGAAAAAAGCTTCCCGCCATGATGAAGGCTTTTTGGGAACAATCCCCATTCCGCTGGATTTGCCAAGTGATTGTGCAAAATTGGCAAGTTGATCGTTTAGGCTGGCCTTATACATTCCAACCATTTCAAAACAAATCAATTCATCAAAGTACTCTTTAATAAGAAAAGTTTTCCCCACCCGGCGCCGGCCATACAAAGCTATAAACTCAGCTTCTTTCGACGCTACTATCTTTTCAAATATTGCTTGCTCTTCTTGCCGTCCTGCAATTTTTGATATGCTCATAAGGGTAAGTTTTGGCTGGTTAAGATTTTATATAATCAGCCAAATGTACAACTATTATTTTAATTTGGCTGCATTTAAAATTTTATAACCAGCCAAATGTGATATTTATATTATGATATGGCTGCATAAAATAAATTATCACCGGCCATAACTATGAAATATAATATGATTTGGCTGGATATAGATATACTTTATTTGCTTGTTTGGTGGTTCAAAATAGTATTATCCTTCAACAACGGCAGTCATTTCAATTTCCACAAGCATCTCCGGACTGACGAGTGCCGAAACTTCAATCATCGTTGAAGCAGGTTTGATAGCTCCAAAAAACTCTCCATGCGCCCTGCCTATTTCTTCCCATCCAGAAATGTCAGTGACATAAATTCTTGTTCTTATTACATCTTTCAAATCAGCATCCAATTCCTGAAGGGCTTTTTGCATTTTTTTAATGATGAAAACTGTTTGGGCATAAGCATCATTTACGCCTACAATTTCGTTACCATCAACTGCAGT
>CAZBDF010000424.1:2764-4397 GCA_964490385.1 uncultured Lentimicrobiaceae bacterium
ATTTTTATTGCCATCCATGTAAACTCAAAATCCAAAAGGTTTGGAATTTTAAAATTTGAAGTTTGCTATTTATTTGATATTTGAAAATTGTATTTTGAAATTTCTTGCAAAAAAAGCAACAAATTCAGAAATATGGCCCTGTATCCTCCGACCTAAAACAGCGAAAGCTTTACATATTTTTTAGGGTTCTGACGTAAGTCTTCCAATAGCTTGTTCAGGTTTTCAGTTGAATTCTCCAGGTTAATGTAGAGGCTGTCGTTGGTAAATAACTGCCCAATGGTACCTTCTCCATTATTGATCTTATCCGAAAGCAATTTCAAGTTATTGATGGCCACGCTGGCATCCCTCACGGTTTGTGGAATATCAGCCTCAACCAGCGAATCACTCAGGTTGGCAAAATTTGAGAGAATGGTATTGATGTTTTGGTTGTTTGCCTCGAGGTTGTAAGAGATTGAATCGAGGTTGGTAATGATTGAACTGATCCTGCTTTTTTCTTCGATCAGCATGTTGTCAACATTGTGAGTGGCACTCTCGAGGTTGCTTAAAGTTAAATGGATGTTTTCGATGGATTTGGTAAGGTTTACCCGTGTTTTCTCGTTGAAGACGGCCTGGATAACAGTCATTACAGAATCAATGGAATTGATTAATGCTACTGCTTTTTTCTTCAATGGCTCCACCTGCTCGTTTACCTGATCGCTTAAGCTGCTCTCCATTTGAGCTACCAGGGTATCGCCGCTAAGGGCCATCGCAGTATCGTTGCCCATAATAATTTCCACTGCTTTACCGCCCAGCAACGAGGTGCTGTAAATCCGGGCAATTGAATTTTTTGGGAGTTCAATATCGTTTTTAATGTATAGTTGAGCAACGATTTTTGAAGAACCAGGATAAAAATTAAGGTTGTTTACCTGGCCAATAATTAAGCCATTCACCAAAACCTTGTTGGCTTTTTCAAGGCCATCAATCTCATCGTAAACAGCATAAAGAAATCTATTTTTCGACAGAATATCGGTGCCCTTTAAAAATTCCATTCCCCACCAAAATATGCCAACTGAAGCTACAAAAATTAACCCGACTTTTAATTCACGTGAAATTCTCACAATTAAAAATTTTAGTGTTTAACAAAGATACATTCTTTTTTGATTTTTGCAATAGTGGCTTTCTAAGGGCCTAAAACTCATTAGCCACTGTCTTTGATATCAGCATACTGTCTTCAAATTCAAGGATCTCTGCCGATTTCAGGTATTTCCATTTAATCTTCCCATCAGCTACAGCCCTGTGGTAAATATCCCTTGCCAAAACAAACGACCCTGCCTTTCCAAAAGTATAATGGTACCTGCCATTTTCAAAATAGTTCCAAACATCCGTCATCCCCTTAAATATTTTGTCACCGGCCGGTTTTTGCTTTTTAAGACTAACAAAGCCAATGCGATAATCCCTCTCAGGGCCCACTTGGGTTCCGGTGTCATTTTTACTATTTGCCAAAGAAAGTGCCTCAAGTTTAAAATTTGTTTCCTGTATATAAATTTTAAGGGCTTCTACAATGGCCTTTGCAATTTTTTCCTGGTTTGATTTTTTTAGCAAAAACTTCTCCTCACCAGGATTACTTAAAAATCCGGCTTCGAGCAGCACACCG
>CAZBDF010000425.1:0-2472 GCA_964490385.1 uncultured Lentimicrobiaceae bacterium
GGATATAGTTTTTCCAATTCATTAAATAAGCCGGCAATAACGGCAAGCTTGGCCACGCTGCCCGGCATAAAAGAGCGTTTATCCTGCCGGTTGGCATATCTCAGAGCTTTGCCCGGCGTGATGTCCAGCAGGCATAAGGAATAACTTTCGTCCATGTTTGGAAAAAGGGCAGAGATGGATTTTTGCAAAGCCGGGTCGGCTACCGGAAAAATTTCGAGGCTGTCGCCTTTTTCGTTTTGTAAGTTCAAATATATTTCGGAAATACTTTTTTGTGCTCCCAAAACAGGGAGTGATTCCTTAATTATTCCCTCCATAATAAGTTGCAGCCGCAGCAAGCGGCGGATGCCGGTAAGGGAATATCCATCGTAGGGATATGCCATTGTTTCGCCCTGCAGGGAAAGCAGCAAAATGCCTATAACAATAAGTTTTAGTGTTTTCATGATTTTATAATGAGGTACTAAGTTTAATTGTTTTACCAATCGGCAAAACCGGTGTAATCGATTTCAGGTATTCGGAACGGGTGGCGTTTTTGTTTTCGACAAAGGGTCGGATTTGGAACAACCAGACTTTATCATCCTTAAAACCCAATTCAACATCGTGCGGGCCGCTACTTTTGGTATTTGGATTATTTGCCATTCCTGTCTTGATTTGCGTAGCTACTTCCCTGATCTGAAGGAGATTTTTATTACTCAAGATTGGGGTTTGAAAAGTGGTATAATTTCTCTCCGTTCCACCTTTTACGGGAAGTGTGTTGTACGCAGGTTCGCGTGATGGCGATTGAAGAATGTCCATTCCGTCGGATTGAAGCAGGTAGCTTTCTGCCGACTGCCCGTCAACTGCGCCCCCGGCGCCACGGCTGAAGGCAATGGTTAAATCGCTATTGTTGTCGTTTAAAATCCCTTTCGTAATCAAAACCCCGGAATAATCAACGTTAACGCTTGGTATCACAAGTATTGAAGGATAAACGTTTTCGGGATTTAGCAAATAGCTCTGCCGCCATTTGTAGCTCCTTTCCGAATAAGGTGAAGCCCAAACATCTTTTATGCCCTGAAGGATTTTTTCGCTATCAAGTACATTAAAAATAGTAAGGTTTAGTCCGGCACCGGTGAAGTCTTTCAGGTCTTCCATATTGGTATCGCTACGCAGGAAAACCGGGATTTCCCCCAAGCTCCCATCTAAAATATTGATGAAAGAATTCTCAATATCTGTAATAAATCCGGGCAGGAGCGGCATCGCTTTTATGTCGTTTCTCAGCAGCTCCAACTCTTTCAGTGTGTGGGCATCAATCTCGCTTTCGGTTTTGCCTTCTGCCCGCATCTTAGCATTGTGCTCAAAAATAGCATTAAGAAACCCCCAATATGAAATCTTCTTTCCTGGGATGGTTTGATCCATATGCTGTTTGAAAATGCCGAAGGGAATTACAAAACCATCAACAACATAGTTGGGGAACATCAGCTTTAATTGCCCGAGGTTGGCAGCTTTGGGGCCGCACTGTATGCCCGATTGCGATGCATTAACATCGCGGAGATTTAAAACCTTGGTTTGTTTTAGGTTTATCTTATTTACAGGAACGGTGATTTTTTCTTCGTTACGCTTTTTTGTTTTGAACAACTTTTTCTCATCTTCCGTCATTTGTTCAGCGGGTTTCATAATTACAGTCCCCTTATTTGAAACAGCATAGAAAACCGTTTGGCTATTGTATTTTTTAAGATTTTCAAGATTTCCGGCTGAAACAACGGCATTTGGAATGCCGAGGTTGCGCGCGAGTAATTGAACGTGCGAAACCATGTTTCCTTCGGTTACTGTTGCGATTCCTGCCACCGGTTTCAGATCGGCGGGAGGATGGTCGAACACATATATTTTGTCACCAAAAATCTGGGTGTCCCCAGTTACTTCATTTATCACTACCAACTCGCCCATGGCGTAACCGGGATTGATGCCCCTGATGTGGCTTTGCCCCGAAATATCCATAACCTTGTTTGAAAGTTTGGCTTCTTTGGAAATAAACTCTCCCATTTCGCTCACGCAATTTCCCAGGTACAGCAACAGCGAAGCCCTGATTCTGTCGTCGTTAAAACCATAGGCCAGTGGTTCAAATCCTGCGTACAATTCATTCACATCTCTGTAAAATCCCCGCGACATTCCAGCACTCCATTCAACCATTCGCCGGGATATTTCTAAGCGTGTGTTGAAATCTTCAAGAGTAATGGAAGTATTTTTTGGAGGTTCAAGCTCTGAGCTTATTTTTCCCCATTCCCATATCTCGATATAGCCACAACCCGCGGAGGCCATGCCAAGATAATAGGTTTTTGTCAGTAGATCATCCAGGCTACGGTTTTTCCATGCAACGATATCCCTGAAAAGTATATCTTCCAATTTTATCGAAATGTCAATTAAAGCTAGCCTGCCGGGGCTACTCTTTACTTCAAGAATGTTTTTGCGGATGGAATAAATCACCTTGCTCAATTCGAT
>CAZBDF010000425.1:2572-4378 GCA_964490385.1 uncultured Lentimicrobiaceae bacterium
TCTTTACTTCAAGAATGTTTTTGCGGATGGAATAAATCACCTTGCTCAATTCGATGATTTTTTCTTTTGCGGGATATGTGCTGTAGTTGTCGATCAAGGCCTGAATTGATAAACGATTTCCATATTACTAATTAACTCGTCCATCTGTTTCAACCGGGCTGCGTTTAGTTTGGATAGGTTGACCTCCCTATATTTTTTTACTGTTTGGATGTCACGTACTTCGGGCTGGCCATGTATTTTGATACGGATATTTAAAAATGAAGGAACGCTGTCGGAAATTTCTTTGGACAAGGAGCGGATCAGTTGAGTTTTGTTGTCATCGCCCTGATGCGGGATGTCCTTTGCCGATTCGCGGATAAGGTAAAATTTATCGCTGATCCTTGTGTCATCTGTCAAGAGCCAGTTATAAAATTCAAGACCCCAGGCTTCCTCGTCTTCGGCCTGAAAGGCTCCACGGTAAAATTGTGCTTTACGCAGTATCCAGCCATCATCTGTTCTGAAAAGATAGTTTTGAAACTGGTATTGCTTGAGGCGAGAGTTGTAATTATCTTCATCCCAAAATGCTGCATATTCGGTTGTTGCCAAAATTTGACCAAGAAAAATATGCTTGGTCTGCCCAAGTAAAATTACTTCGTCCTTATAACGCGCGCGCTGTACACCGGGTTCCGGGCATCTCTCCTTTGGTGGCAGGGTAGTGCCATCATTGCAAAACCAGCGGATGTCTTTGTAGGGGCCTTTTTCATCTTTCCTGAACTTTTCGACCATGCTTTTAACCTGGCTGTTTTCAGCTTTTTGAGAGAGGAGAATTGCAGGACTAATCAAACACAGTATTATAATGCTAATTTTTTTCATTTGTATTGATTTATTGTTTCTTTCATTTTGGGTAATGGAACTTTCCAAATATACTTCAATTTGTATCAAGAATACATGAAAATTCGATGAGCAAGGAATTTCGTACTATTGCATGAAGGAATCATAATTGCCATCTTTTAATGATTTTTTTAATCGTCCGGCAAAAGTATTATCTGCCATCATCATCACGATTGACCAATAATTTAATCTTAGTTCAAATGATAATAGATGCCCACACCCACATCAACAACTACCACGAAGACAGGGTGGTTTCGCTCGAAGACTGTCTGAACAAGCTTACCGATACCATGGCTGATAATAACGTGGACTATTCGCTCATTCTTACCTCCTATAAGGTGAACGAACACAGACCGGGTATTAAAAAAGTTGTCGAAGCTATCCGCGACCGCAATAATTTGGGCGTAGTTGCTGGCATTAGTTTTTTAAATTACAAAGAAAGAGATTTGCGCGAGCTGAGCGATTACATGGAAGACGGGCTGATAAAAGGGCTGAAACTTTATCCCGGATACGAACCCTTTTATCCTTACGATAATCGCCTTAAAGTAATTTACGACCTTGCTGTTGAGTATGATGTTCCGATGATGTTCCATTCGGGCGACACATATTCGCCCAAGGGTAGGGTTCGTTTTTCGCACCCCATCCACATCGATGATGTTGCCGTGGATAATCCTGAGATGAAAATTGTGATTTGCCATGTGGGTAACCCCTGGATAAGGGACTGTATGGAAGTGGTGTATAAAAATAAAAATGTGTTTACCGATTTTTCGGGTTTGGTTCTTGGTGATTTTACCGAAAAATTTGAAAAATACATGAAGGGGCAATTGGAGGAAATGATACTTTATGCCGGCGAACCCGAATACCTGTTATACGGAACCGATTGGCCAATTGCTACCATGAAATCATACCTAAAATTCATGAATCAACTCGACTTGC
>CAZBDF010000426.1:0-4375 GCA_964490385.1 uncultured Lentimicrobiaceae bacterium
ACCGGCCTCGACCCATCCTACGATGCAGCCAAACTAAAAGGAAATCCAAACATAGTACTTTACACCAGATTGCTTGATGACAATGGTGTTGATTTCGCCATCCAGGCTTTGCCCGATACTGATATCGAAAGCTTTGTAATTCCCGTGGGGGTTGATGTAGCCGAAAGCGGCGTATTCGAATTTTCCGTTTACCAGGAACAACTCGACATCTACAATATCGTGCTCGAAGATCGTCAGCAAAACACCTTTACCAATCTGCGCTGGGACACTTATTCTGCCTCCATCAGCGAAAGCGGAACCGGAAGGTTTTATTTGCATTTTAAAGATGCAACCGGGCTTGGGGAAATCACACCCGGAACAAACATCAATTTCACGGTTTTGGATGGTAAATTCAAGATTCAAAACCCGGATGGAGAAAAGGGCCTAATAAGCCTGGTAAATATTTCGGGGCAGGTTTTGGACATGTACGGGATGGATGGGAATGACAAACAAGAATTTACTATAAACCAAGCTAGCGGTATTTACATCATCAGCATCAAAACAAAGAAGTCGGTTTTGAATAGAAAGGTTTTTGTAAAGTAATTTGGCAAATCCTGACAGGTTTTTAAACCTGTCAGGATTAACACCGGCCTGACTTTGAGAAGGGGCATCCTTTTGAGGGATAATATTGCTTATTGTTTAGTTATCAATTATTACCCTATCCATCACTTGCCTCATTTGCCAATATGTTAATTTCTTGTTAATTATTGGTTTCTCACTAACAATTTTCTCAGATCATTTGTTTGTTATCCAAACCATGGTTACACATGGCTGATTTATTCTTATGTCAACATTGATCCCTGAGTGCTTAAACTTTGTTGCTGGTGAAAATAATCATGTACTTTTTTCAATTTTCAAATTTTGTTTTTAAACTGGTGAACCAACCTACCGGGATTGCTATGCCGGCTTTTTACGTGCAAGAAAAAGGAAGATCTTCTATACTTAACACTGAAGGAACAAATATTTTCCAATCAATTTTACCTGAAATAATTAACCAACAAAAACAATACACATGAAACAATTTACGATTCGGAAAGGCATTGTGCTTTTCTTATTTACGATGCTGTTAACGCCTTTGCTTAATGCACAGGTTTGCCCGGGAGATGTCACGCTTTCTACCCAGGCCGAGGTTGATGCTTTTAATTGTACAGAAATAACCGGTGACCTAACCATAAGCGGTGCCGACATCACAGACCTCAGCCCCTTGACTTCCCTTACATCGGTAGGAGGATCCCTTACTATCTCAAATAATAATGCATTAACCAACCTGGATGGATTATCTTCTCTCATTACGATTACAGGAAACCTTTCAATTCTTTTTCACCAAAACTTATCCAATCTGGATGGATTAGGTTCCCTCACTACGGTAGGAGGACTTATTTCTATTACAACGAATTCTTCCTTAACCAACCTGGATGGCTTATCTTTACTCACTTCGGTTGGAGGTGATTTTTATATTGTAAATAATACTGTTTTAACAGGATTTTGTGGCCTTTTTCCCTTGCTGAATGGCGGGGGACTGGCAGGTAGTTTTGCAGCCCAATTAAATGCGATAAACCCAAGCGAGGCGGATATTATTGCCGGTGGACCTTGCCCTGGTGTGTGTGCGGATAACGTTACCCTCAGTACCCAGGCCGAGGTAAATGCTTTCGACTGCACCTTGATTACCGGTAACCTAACCATAAGCGGTGCCGACATCACAGACCTCAGCGCGCTTTCTTTCCTCACTTCTGTGGGAGGGAATTTGTTGATTGAGAACAATCCCACTTTAACAAATGTGAATGGCCTCTCAACCCTCGCTTCTGTGGGATCAAGTGTGGGAATTTACAACAATGCCTCCTTAACAAATATTAATGGTCTTGCCACACTTAATTCTATCGTAGGATTCATGGAGTTTGCTAATAATAACGCTTTAACGAATCTGGACGGGCTTTCCGCACTGATCTCTGTAGGTGGGCATCTCTATATTGCTAACAACAGTGTTTTAGATGAATTTTGCGGCCTTTTTCCTTTGCTGGATGGCGGTGGACTGGTGGGTAGCTATACTGTTACAGGCAATGCGGCAAACCCAAGCCAGCCGGATATTATTGCCGGCGGGCCATGCCCTGTTGTATGCCCCGGCAACATCATCCTATCCAGCCAGGCTGAGGTTGATGCTTTTACCTGTAATGTAATCACTGGCAATCTGACAATCAGCGGTGCCGATATCTCTGATCTCAGCCCGTTATCAACCCTCACAAACGTTGGAGGATATTTGCATATTAGTAATATTGGTGCAACCAATGTAGATGGACTTTCGGCGCTTAGTAGCATAGGCGGGTATTTAAAACTATTCTTTAATAGCTCAATTACCAATCTTGATGGCTTTTCCTCGCTTACATCGGTAGGAGATTATTTTTCTTTAGATGGCAATTATTCGCTAACAAATGTTGATGGCCTGTCTGCACTCACTTCAGTAGGAGGATATTTAAACCTGAATGATAATTTTGGATTAACCAATTACGATGGCCTTTCATCGCTCGCAACTATTGGAGGGGACTTGCTCATCCACGACCAGCCCTCGGTTCTCAACATTGATGGCTTGTCTTCACTTACTTCAGTGGGAGGAAGCATAAGATTTAGCGTTAACAATGTATTAACCAACCTTGATGGCCTTTCATCGCTAACATCAATCGGTGGGGATATAAATTTTCAGGAAAATTATGTTTTAACAAGTATTGATGGCCTTTCGGGCCTAACTTCCCTTGGAGGTAATTTAAGAATTGCAGAAAATACCATACTGGAAGAATTTTGTGGCCTATATGCACTGATCAATGGAGGCGGTTTGACGGGAACTTATACAGTATTAAATAACAACGCTAACCCAACCCAGCAGCAGATCATCGATGGCGGGCCCTGTCCAACTTGTCCCGTAGGAAACATCATTTACGTAAACGACGATGCATCTGGGCTTAACGATGGTACCTCCTGGGCAGATGCCTTCATCGACCTTCAGGATGCCCTCAATAGCACCTGCCCCGGCGTTACCGAAATTTGGGTAGCCGCTGGAACTTATTACCCCGACCAAGGCACAGGTCAAACCAATAATGACCCATCTGCCACTTTCGGAATGATTGAAGGAATAAAACTATATGGTGGTTTTGCCGGAACGGAAACCCTCCTCAGCGAAAGGGATTGGAACACAAATGTGACTATTCTCTCAGGTGATATTCAACAAGACGATATAAACACCGATGGCAACGACATAGCCGAAACCTCAGCCGATATTTTTGGCAACAATAGCTACCATGTACTAACTGCCGATGGCACGGGTGCAACAAACATTACCGGTGCAGCAGAACTTAACGGCTTTGTTGTTACTGCAGGAGCTGCTGCCGGTACTTACCCTGATAACTATGGTGGTGGCCTCTTTTGTAATGCTACCGGTTCTGGGAACGTATCCAGTCCATCTTTAAACAATTGTAAGTTTTCCGGCAATGTGGCTTCTGGGGATGGCGGGGGTATGTTTATTGGTGATAATTCGTCGCCTATAGTTTCAAACTGTTCCTTTGTTGCGAATATGGCCCCGAATGGTGGTGCCGTTTATAATTACTCATCTTCAAACCCAATTACTCCAAGTTTTATAAACTGTACATTTCTCAATAATATCGGTTCCAACTATGGGGGAGCCATGTATAACGATAATTGCAATCCAACAGTATCCGGATGTACATTCACTGGAAATTATACAACTTCCTTTGGATATGGGGGCGGGGCTATTTTAAACATGAGCTCATCGCCGGAAATTACAAATTCTGATTTTATTGGAAATAGTTCAGGATTCGCTCAGGGTGGAGCAATATCCAATTGGGACGGCTCACACCCATCTATAAATAATTGCCTGATATTGAATAATGCGGGTCAAGCTAATGGTGGTGGAATTTATAATACCGATAATTCTTCCTCAACCGTAACAAATTGCTTATTTTCAGGTAATACCTCAAATAACTCGGGAAGCGCAATTACTGTAGATAATAACTCTTCGGCAACCGTAACAAATTGCACATTTTCAGATAATATTTCAAATACCGGATATGCTGGTATTTATATCCAATCAAATTCGTCAGCTACTATTACAAACATTATTTCGTGGGGCAACGAAGATTCTGATATAGAAATCGATAACTCAAGTTCGGCAAACGTTTCTTACTCCATTGTAAAGCAGGGTAGTGGTATTTATCCCGGAACCGGTAACCAAAACCTAGATCCTCTATTTATTGATGCTGCCAATGGCAACTTTCACCTCCAGCAATGCTCACCTGCTATTGATGCAGGAACCAACACCGGAGCTCCTGCC
>CAZBDF010000427.1:0-4374 GCA_964490385.1 uncultured Lentimicrobiaceae bacterium
TTACTGTTTTATTATGTATTAACACAATAATACATTATTTCAACTGTTATCTAATAATTAATGATAAACCCACAATAAAAATGGACAAATCCTCAGGCTTTCTTTCAGTATTCGGCATCTTCCAGGACAGGGATGCCTACTTTGAACAACTCAACCAAAAGAACCAACAGGCAAAAACTGCACTTTACCAAACATTAATAATTATGGTATTGGCGGCATTTTATGGTGTGATCATGGGCAGCTACAACAGCCCGGCCCAGGCACTCATTACAGGGATTAAAGTTCCATCCCTATTGTTTTTGGCACTGTTTATCTGCTTCCCGGCCTTTTACGTAATCCAGTATATGCTTGGGTCGAAGATGGGCATTTTGCAAATGGTGAATACCATCCTGTCGGGGTTTGTAGTGTTTTCGACGATTATGGCATCCTTCGCCCCCATTGTAATCTTTTTTATGATTACTGGTAGCAATTATTCATTCCTGAAATTACTTCATGTTGGCATATTCATATTCTCCGGTATTTTCGGGATGCGGACCATCATTGAAGCCTTGAAATATTCCTGTGAAAAGAAAAATGTTTATCCCAAAATAGGGATCAACATTTTCAAGTTCTGGATCGTAATTTTTGCATTTGTGGGCGTACAACTTGCCTGGAACCTCAGGCCTTTTGTAGGTGATAAAAACCTGCCCATGGAATTGTTTAGAGAGAAAGAAGGAAATTTTTATTCCGCTGTTTTCCAGTCAATGGGTGATCTTTTGGGGATAAAATCCAGCGGGGAGAGACAAGAGGATCGCAAGAACCGCGTTCTCAAAGAAAAAGTAAAGCCTTTAGATTCTACACAAATTAAAGAATTCCTCAATGAGCAATCCGATAAATGATATCATGACCCTCGAAGAGGTAGCTGAATTCCTCAGGTTAAAGCCACAAACCATCTACCTTTGGGCGCAGGAGAAAAAAATCCCGGCAGCAAAATTGGGCAAGGAATGGCGCTTTCGAAGATCAGTCATCGATAAATGGTTCAACCAGCACATGGACGATAAGTTTCTGGAGTTTTTGGAAGAATGATGGGATCGAATTAAAATCCGGTAAAATTCAACAAGGGAACCAATGATTTGAAGGTTGAAGGATTTTTAGACGCTGTCTGGTCCTTCGGGCCCTGACAAGTCAATTCCATGTAACTAACCAGTCTATTAAAATGCTTAATCAATTTGTTGGGATTAAAATCCTAAATGTTGAACCTTTGCCAAGTTGACTTTCAACATCCATTTCCCAATTATTTCGCACAACAATCTCATTGCAAATTAATAAACCCAATCCTGTCCCTTTTTCATTATTAGTTCCTGGCATGGTTACATTTTCATCCAATTTAAATAATTTGCCAATAGTTTCATTGCTCATTCCAACACCTGTGTCTTTTATACTAAGTTCTATAGCATCATTCATTTGTTTCAAATTAAATTTAATACGCCCACCATCCTGAGTGAATTTTATTGCATTTATAAAAATGTTTCTCACAACTGTTCTAATTGAGTTCAAATTAAGGTCCACCTGTACATTACTTGCAATATCATTGTTTATTGAAATTCCTTTTGCCAGAGCATTATTCATATTCATTTCAATGATTTCATTAACTATATTGAACAAATTAACCGTTTCACTTTTTATTTCAATTTGATTGTTTTGTAGCCTGGCCCATTCTAATAAATCCGACAAAAGTGAAAATGCCTTTTGCGCAGCTTTATAGGATGATTTGATCATTTTTAACCGCTGTTCATCTTCGTAATCATTATATTCAGTTGCTAATATTTCTAAAAGACCAAGCATTCCATTAAAAGGAGATTTTAAGTCATGGGCAATAATGGTAAAAAACTTGTCTTTTTCTTTGTTTGTTTTTGATAATTTTGCTTCACTCTCTTTAAGGTTAGCTTCTATTTCTTTTAGTTCGCTTATGTCAATAAAAACAGCCATTATGCATAAGGTTTTTTGATTATGAATAACGGAGCTGGCCAATACAATACTATGAAAAGTTGTACCATCTTTTCGTATAGGCTGGTCTTCTGCAACATACACTTCCCCTTTATTTAATTTCTCCAATGATTTTTGGGGGTTATCACCTACTGATGCGAATTCGGGAATGCTCCTGCCAAGTACTTCTGTTTTATTATCGTATCCAAAAAGTTTTAAATATCCATTATTGATATAAGTGATAACTCCATGTAAATCAACAAATGCAATGGCATTGGGTGAATTTTCCAAGGCATAATCTTTTAATCTTAACTCCTCTTCCAACAATTTCTTTTCAGTAATATCCGATACTACACCTCCAATTTGAGCAGGCTGACCTGCTGTATCATACACTATCGATTTACGTTCATGAACCCAAATGATTGTGCCATCTTCCCTAATCATCCGATATTCAGATTCCACATTTCCAGAAACGAATAATTCTTCACTCGATTTTAATGCAATTGCCTTGTCTTCTTTATGGACCAAGTCTAACCATAGATGTGGGTTATCTATAAATTGCGTTGAAGGATAGCCGAAAAATTTTTCAAATGAATTTTTCAAATGAATTATTTCTGTTCCGTCGCCATTAGCTACCCACACAACATCATTCAGTTGATCAACAAGTTGATTAAACTTTGATTGAGCGATTACTAATTCATCTTTCTTTTTTGTTAAAGCTTCAAAATCACGTATTTTGTTAATTGCAAACGATACCTGAGAGGCAAGGCTTTCTATGGTAAGTATGCATTCCTTGTTTAACCTACCAGATTTGATGGTTGATTGTGGGATACAAATAGTTGCTCCTCCAAAATATTTTTCACCAATGCATAAACTAATGGCATAAACTTCTGAAACACCAAGGATCTTTTCAATCGTTTTACAAATTGTTTTATTAATCTTTCCATTTGCAATTTCATATATCCCATCAGAAAAATGATAAAGTTTTCTGCTTTGAAACTCTTTTTGTTTTACTTCTGATAAATCGCTAAAAAGGAAATTCATTTGATAGGGATCTTTGCCAAGTAATGTTTTTATTGCTGACAAATATTTTTCGAACCCGAAGCTATGCGTAATCCTAAAATTCATGTCATCGGGCTGAAGTGTGGTAATAATGAAATACGATTCCGGAAGTATCTGCTTTATTCCATCGTTCATTATCTGATAGATTTCCAGCTCATCAGTAATATCAGTTAGCTTACCGGAAACACTGTGTACTATCTCAATAAAATTATTCATTTTTAATCCGGTTTAATGGTTAATTAGTGTTTGTCATTAAACTAACAAAATCTACTCAATATTTGAAAAATTCAAAAACCAAAAATCAAATAAATCACAATATCAAAATCTCAATGTTCAAAACTATTTCAGACTTTTGAAATTTGATTTTTGAAAATTATTTGTCATTTGAAATTTATTGAAACATTCCCACTATTTTTTAAAATATTTTTGAATTAATGCAAGTAGTTCTACTTTAATAATGGGTTTTTTAATATACGCATTACATCCTGCCTCAATTGATTTTTCCCTGTCACCTGAAAGTCCAAAAGCTGTCTGTGCAATAATTATTACTTCTTTGTTGAATCGACGGATTTGACGGGTCGCTTCGTATCCATTCATTTCTGGTAATTGAATATCCATCAAAATCAAATTTATGTCTGGGTGGTTGCGGCATAGCTCCACTGCTTTTATACCTGTCCCTGCTTTTAAAGGTTTTATGCAGAATCCTTCTACGATTTTTGAAATCAACATTTCTGATGCTTCATCGTCTTCGACAATGAGTATTTTCAGGTTTCGGATATTATTTTCTCTTCGATAAGCCGAAACAAGGTTTTTCATTATCGGTTTATCTTCGGTTTTAAAATGGCATGGCAATGTGAAATAAAACGTTGAGCCGACACCTTCTTCACTTTCAACCCAAATTTTTCCACCAAGCATTTCTACATAAGCTTTGCTGATTGATAAACCTAAACCTGCTCCCTGATAGGCCATTTTATCGGCAATATCGGCCTGAACAAACCGTTCAAATATGGCTTCCTGCCTGTCTTTTGGAATACCAATTCCTGTATCTTTCACGTAGAATTGTATGGCATGTAGAGAGGGACGGCCGTCTGTCTTTACATAGCCCATTTCGATTGAACCTTTTTTACTGTATTTGATGGCATTTTTAACAAGGTTTGTAAGTATAGCATATACTTTCTCGCTGTCGGTTTTTAGAACGGCTTCTTTTGAAGGCAAAAATTTTTTGAATGAAAACTGCATACCTTTTGCTTCTATTTCGGGTTTGAAGAAGTTATAGATGTATTCGATTTGCCCGTTAATATCCGATTCCTGAATATTAACTTCCATTTGTCCTGATTCAATTTTCGA
>CAZBDF010000428.1:0-4344 GCA_964490385.1 uncultured Lentimicrobiaceae bacterium
GAATAACTTATGGTAATCCAATGGATTAGGCCTTTCTAAGCAGCCCCTAATTAATGCCTGTCCATAAAGTCGGGTGTTTGCTCTAGAAAGTTCCTATTCAAGGCGTGTGAAAAATTCAAACCGCAGTCCCGTAAGTACGGGATGAGGATTTGGATTTTGAGCAACAACGCAGAAGTTGGACTTTATAGACGAACACAAATGAAGCATAAAATCAACAGCCATTAAACAGAAGCTTCATTCAGTTGTTATTTTAGAAGAACCAAAAATGAGTACATTTGTAGTACGCAATTATTAAATCAGATTAAAATGAGCAATTCTAATTCTTTCCAGGTTTCGGGTAAAATAGTTGACCTCCGCAAGGGGAAGATATTTCCGGGCATTGTAACTATCAAAAATGAGAAAATATCCTCTATACAGGAAACAGATCATGTGGATGACCAATACATAATCCCCGGCTTGATTGATGCCCACGTACATGTTGAAAGCAGCATGCTGATCCCTTCGGAGTTTGCCCGCTTGGCTGTAACCCACGGCACGGTAGCTACTGTTTCCGACCCACACGAAATTGCCAATGTGCTTGGTATTGATGGCATCCGGTATATGATTAAAAACGGGCGGAAAGTCCCATTCAGCTTTTACTTTGGAGCTTCTTCCTGTGTGCCTGCCACCTCCTTCGAAACTGCCGGGGCCACACTTGGGGCAAAGGAGATTGACGAATTGCTATCGATGGATGAGATCAAATATATGTCGGAGATGATGAATTTTCCGGGCGTTATTTATGGCGATAAGGAGGTGATGGAAAAAATTGCGATTGCCAAAAAGCACAACAAGCCTATCGACGGACACGCGCCCGGTTTAAAAGGTGAGGAAGCCCGAAAGTATATCGAAGCCGGGATAACTACCGACCACGAGTGTTTTACGATGGAAGAAGCATTGGATAAGATTAAATATGGAATGAAAATCCAGATCAGGGAAGGCAGTGCTGCAAAAAATTTCGAAGCACTTGTTGGTTTGCTGGAAACCCACCCCGACATGGTTTTGTTTTGTTCGGACGACAAGCATCCCAACGACCTCGCCAAAGGACATATCAACGAGCTGGTAAAACGCGCAATTCAAAAAGGTTACGACCCGATGCGGGTCTTGCGCAGCGCCATTCTCAATCCAATCGATCATTACAAGCTTGACCAGGGCTTGCTGCAAGTGGGAGATGATGCCGACTTTATACTGGTTGATAACCTTGATGATTTCAATGTGCTGTCAACCTATATTAAGGGGCGCAAGGTAGCCACTAACGGGCAATGCATGATTGAATCGGTGCCTGAATCGGAGCCCAATGCTTTTCATGCCGAAGAAATTTCAATTGAAGATATCAGCGTAAGTTCTTCCCCGGGTCAGATCAAAGTGATGAAAGTACTTGACGGCCAGCTTATCACCGAAGAGTTGATTGTAGGGCCCAAATTAGAAAATGGTAATGTGGTTTCAGATGTGGACAGGGATGTGCTGAAACTTGTGGTTTTAAACCGGTATGAAAAAGCTAAGCCTGCCATGGCTTTCATCAATAATTTCAATTTCAGGCACGGGGCTATCGCTTCCACAGTAGCTCACGACAGCCACAACATTATTGCTGTTGGTACCAGCGATGATGAAATTGTCAGGGCGATCAACCTGCTGGTAGAAGCGCGTGGGGGGATTTCGCTTGTTGACGGCAAGGATGAACATGTGTTGCCACTTCCTGTAGCAGGGCTTATGTCGGCAAGGGATGGGTTTGAGGTGGCAAAAGCTTACGACAAAATGGATCATTTAGCGAAAGGTTTGGGCAGTAAGCTTGGCGCACCTTATATGACACTTTCGTTCATGGCACTTTTGGTAATACCAAAGTTAAAACTGAGTGATCAGGGCCTTTTTGATGGGGAGAAATTTGCGTTTACACCATTATTTATAGATTAACTAAATTACATATTTATTTGTTTATTATGTATCTTTTT
Source organism: uncultured Lentimicrobiaceae bacterium (assembly GCA_964490385.1). Lineage (GTDB taxonomy): Bacteria > Bacteroidota > Bacteroidia > Bacteroidales > 4484-276 > 4484-276. The sequence goes on from CAZBDF010000428.1 coordinate 1,986, forward strand.
TTATACATTTGCCCAAAATTCATAAAATGGCGAAAATTCAGTTAGATATTGAAAAATTAGAAATGGCAGCCAGTAAGTTACGGGCCATTGCACATCCTATGCGTATTGCAATCATCGATCTGCTTAACGATAACCAGTTGAGTGTTACCGAAATTTATGAGCACCTAAACATCGAGCAAGCTTCGGCCTCACATCATTTGAATATCTTGAAAAGCAAAGGTGTTTTGTCGTCAAAAAGGAATGGCAAAAAAATATTTTACTCATTGAAAAACCAAACCTTAACAGAAATTATTGAGTGTATCAATCGCTGCAACGAAAGTTAAAGCAGCGCTTGTTATTTTTTGTGGTCAAAGTCAGAAGTTAGGGAAGGGACCAGCTTTCGGAAATATCCCAGTTGGCCCGCACCTCGATCTCAGCCGGGAAGTAGAATACACTCTCCGGCTGTTTTTTTGCCATGTATTCACCAGTGTCCCATTGTTGGTTTGGCCTGGTATCCTGTATTGCCTTTACCAAAAATTTTCCGGGCGTTAGCAGTTCAAACGAAAGTTGTTCAGAAGATTCAATGTATTTGCTCCTGATGACAACTTCCTTGGCATTCATGAGCTGTATTATGTAGGGATAATCATCCGTTTCAAGGGTTACATCTATCAATAGGTTGCCATACGCCCTATACTCTTTTGTTTTAAAAGTTAATCTTACCGAATCGGTGGTGAGCCCATAAATATCAAAAATGCTCGAATCGGGTATAATAAAACTATAGTTGGTTTTTTCTTGCAGTTCATAATCCAGGTAGAAAATCCGTTGGAGGCTGTCTTCAGGCATGAATGGAGCCCCGGTTATTGTATCTTCGCCAGCCACAAATTGTACTTGAGAAAAGTCGTAATCTTTGATTGGATTTTCAAAAGTAATCCTGTAGGGCTTGCCCAAATTCATTGTCCTTGCTTTGGCATTGCCTTTTAGCCTGAGGCGGTCGGGGACAGTTTTATCTTCTTTGTCTTTATTTCGTTTTCTGCCTTTGCCCAGGGTTTTTTCCTTAAACTCGATCAGGATGGTGTCGAGTACCGAATCCCCGTCAGCTATTTTCAGGTGAAGGCTGTCCAGTTCCAAATCCTTCACCCATACCATTATCGAATCCCTTGTTTTATTTATCTCCTCAATTTTCCAGTCTTCCGGCACTTCCTGGCTTACGACTTCGTATTTTGGATCTTTTGTTGGGAATTTAAACGGCAGCAAAAACTTGGCAGGAAGTTCTATAACCTCATCCAGCAAACGCTGTGTGGAATCAATTTCCTGGAACATCATTAAATGATAATATTGGCTGTATGCTTGTTTCACGTAAAGGGAATCTTTATCAATTACAGTGGCCAATAAGGAGTCGATGGCGATGGTGTCTGTTTGTGGGGGTGTGATTGCTTCCGGCCAGAGTAAACTGTCAAGGAATGCAATTTCCTCGTTGGGCTGATCGAACAAATAATTATTATTAACATCCCTGATGGCAAAAATTTTATAGGCTTCATCGCGCAAATAGCGCAACTGGAACATTCCGTTGGTACCGGTTTTGGCAACATAAAGCGGCCTGACATAATAAGGCAGTGAATCCAGGGGGACTGTATCGTTGGTAGTTGGATAAAGCATCACAAATACCTCTTCCTGGGGTTGGAGGTTGAAAGCCGAAATTACCTCTCCACCAATAGCCAATGAATCTATATGGTCGCCGGTTGACAGCACGTAGAGGTAATTTGCCAGCGGGTTGCTTTCGGCTAGATCGACAATGGCATTTCCAAAGAAAAAAGAATAGGTGGTATTTGGTTCCAGGGGAGCTTGCAAGTCGATAATTAGCGATTTTCCCCTGAGCTTGTATTCCGGATTTTCGGCAAGGGGTGGCGAAATAATAATTTGCTGATTGGGATTTTTGAGGGTCACATATTCATCAAATGTGAGGGTGATTTTTTTCTTGTCGAAGCCCAATGAGAAATTCGATGGCTCACTGCCAAGAACTATCGGAGGTGCAATGTCTTGTAGTCCGCCTGTAGGCGAAACCGGATTGGCGCATTGCCAGATCAATCCCAAGAGGATAAGTAGAAAAAGAATGTTTTGAAATTTGATAAATGATTTCAAGCTGAAAATATTTTTTACAAAGATGCGAAAAAAAGACAAAGGGTAAAGGTATAGGGAAATAGGGTATAAGGTTTATAGTCTCCTAGAAAATAACTAATGCTAACATGTTAACGATAATTTTTGTCATCTAATTGATCGAATTACACGAATTGTGCCTGCCACAGGCAGCTAATAATTCGATTAATTAGTGTAATTCGATGATAACTTTTTTCTTTGATTTATAGATGGGTGCTGCCTGTTT
>CAZBDF010000429.1:0-4338 GCA_964490385.1 uncultured Lentimicrobiaceae bacterium
ACGGGTGGTATAATCGGAAAACAGATCGATGAAAAATTCTAAAAAGTCCATTTTAAGATATTATAACTGAACAGGAAATAAATTAATCTTTCGTAATTTTTTAGCCACTATTTTCAACTCCAATCATATGACTACTGCCATAGACCCCCTCTAACTCCCCCTCGAGGGGGAGGATGCCACCGCATCGGCTACTGCAGTAGCTTGTGCGGCTGGTCTCCCTTCCCCTCGAGGGGAAGGGGCGGGGTTGGGGTCATAAGGGTTTGGTAAAGTCTTTTTACTTCCATTATATTTATTCTACCATGCTCTAATCTACCGCCAGGGCAAATTTTGCCCCATAGGTTAACTCCAGGTTTTCAGGAGTAAATATTACATCAGATGGGCCACTGGCAATTTTTTTAACATTGAGCAAAGTCACCCAATCAAAATAATCGGTAACTGTTTGCAGGTCGTGATGGACCACGATAACAGTTTTTCCCTTCTGGCGCAGTTCTTTCAAAATATTAATTATGGCTTTCTCGGTGGTAGCGTCCACACCCTGAAAAGGTTCATCCATAAAATAAACACTTGCATCTTGCACCAAAGCTCTTGCAAGGAATACCCGTTGTTGTTGTCCACCTGAAAGCTGGCTGATCTGCCGCATACTGAAATCCGACAAGCCTACTTTCTCGATCGCTTTTTCCGCTTCCCTTTTCTGCTGTGCTCCCGGGCGCCTTATCCATCCAAGTTGCCCATAGGTTCCCATTAACACAACATCCTTAACTGTCGTCGGAAAATCCCAATCCACGCTGCCTTTTTGGGGCACATATCCTACATCAGATCGCACATCCTGATATTTCTTACCTAATATTTTTACATGGCCGGCAATGGGTTTCACTATATCAAGCACTGCTTTAATCAGGGTAGATTTTCCGGCACCATTCGGCCCAACAATGGCCATCATCACTCCTTCGGGAACATCAAGGTCAATATCCCACAATACGGGCTTGAACTTGTATGCAACAGTCAGGTCGTTTACTTCGAGTGCAAGTTTTGGGTTCATGGTTATTCGTTTGGCGTTTTGCGTTTGGAGTTTTGCGTTTGTGTCCCGAAAAGTAGAAAATTTTTAATTTTCGTAACTTTTCGAGGATGTTCCGAATCCTCGGATTCGTGAATCCGGGACTCGAGAAACAATGAAATCAAAGATTTCTAGTTTTTCGGCATTTGGTGTTTGTTGGTGGTTGGTGTTTGTTTAGTGATTTAAGTATTTCATTTTTATATTTAAGGTCAGTCACCTTTTCCCCTATAAACCCTATACCCCTTATTTCCCTTTTTCTTCATTACTTCAAGGCATCACTGATAGTTGACATATTGTGCTTGTACATTCCTATGTAAGTCCCTTCGGTTGTGCCCGCACTTCCAAGCGCATCCGAGAACAACTCCCCTCCTATTTTCACATCAAAACCACGGGATTCAACTGCAGCCTGAAGGGCTTCGATGTTTCGATGCGGCACCGAAGACTCAATAAACAAAGCAGGGATTTTTCTTTCTGCGATGAAATTAGCTAAATTCTTAACATCTGCAGCACCTGCTTCCGAAACGGTGCTTATCCCTTGAAGGCCTTCCACCTCAAAACCATACTCACGGCCAAAATACTCAAAAGCATCGTGTGCAGTAATCAACACCCGTTTAGCATCTGGTACCTGGGCAATTTTTTCGATATTGAACTCAGAAAGTTTTTCCAGTTCGCTAAGATACTTTTTAAGATTGGCATCGTAATAATCAAGGTTCTTTTGATCACGCTTAATCAGTTGTTGCGTTACATAGCTTGCCACCAATTTCCAATTTGAAACACTGAACCAGATATGTGGGTCGTGGTGAGAAGAAGAGGCGTCCACTGTAATTAAATCAGATTCAGGAATAGCCTCGGCAACAGCAAAGGTATGCTTGCCTTGCTCCTGCATTTTCTCAAAAATTTCAACCATCTTTCCTTCGAGGTGTAAGCCATTATAAAATATAATGTCTGCATTGAATAATTTTGCAACATCACCCTCGCTGGCTTTGTAAAGGTGCGGGTCAACTCCCGGGCCCATGAGTCCGTTGAGTTCAATTTTGTTGCCTGCAAGTTGTGTCAACAAGTCCGTAACCATAGTGGTTGTGGTAACCACCTTGAGTTTTTCATTTTCATTCCGTGTCTTTCCATCCTGTCCAACTTGTCCGCAAGAAGCAAGAAAAATGAATGCTATTAATAATAGGTGTAATTTCTTCATTGTTGTTTAATTAAATTAGTTAGCGAGGAATTCTCCAGCTTACTCCGGCATTTACAAAATAATCCGGCGAAACTTCCGACAGTCCGAAACCTGCTGAAGCATCAAGCTGAAGGTTCGGCCTTATTAAATAGGTGAGGCCAAAATCGAAAATATTAATGCCCAGCTCATCCTGCGGGAAATAACCGTAAATTTCGACAAAACTTCCAAGTTTTTCTATCAGGCCGAATGCAAGTGCCACCGAATATTTTGCCGCGGGTTTGGCTGTTAAGCCATTCCAAACGGCACCTATGTTATAGCCTAGCGAAAATCTCTTTGACAAATCCTGCGAAAAAGCCAGTGCCATGCTTGGTGTTAAATATTGTGGGGAATAATCTTCCTCGCCCGACTTTGGAATAATAACCATTGTGAGAAATGCAATTTGTGGTTTCAGGCCATCCCCTTCAACCATTTTCAATTTCATCCCCAGATCAACATAGTTAACGCCAAAAATGCTGGAGGATTCCCCGCCAGTCTCTGTCGTTTTCATATTTAATGCTGATCCCAAGCGCAATTCAAAAAATTCATTCACTCCATAACGCAACAGGGTAGTAAACAATCCAAAATTGGTTTCCTTAAAACCACCGGATTTATCGCCCTCAAACACAAATCCTGTTTCAATCTGCAAAGCACCTTTAGGTACAATTGAGGCTGATTCGGTAAGGTCCGGTCTGTCAGTGATCAAATCGGGTCTTTCATCCTCTTGAGCCACCATAAATAGTGGTGTTAGCAACAGTAGCATTAATATAAGAAATATTGATTTCATAGTTCGTTAATAATTATATGCGAGTTTAAATTTTCTACAAAATTAGTTCTAGTAAACAAACCACCAAATTATTTTTAAGTAAGCTTAACTTTTTTAAAATCTTTTAACATTACATAGCGATTTCAACAAATATGTTGCTGGCTATTTCCAAAGGCACCAAAACAGGTTTATCACCTATGTCGATCAAAAACACTTTATCTTTTTTACGGTTCTCTATAAAATCGAATTCCATATCTAAGGACAATCCGGCATCATTAACAAATCGTATGGTCTTCCCGTCGTAATCCAGAATCCGCCTGACAGCCAATTTCGCCGGGCTAATAAATTCCGATAATTTCACATAATTATTCTCAGGAATAAAGCCAGATTGGTCAGGAATTGGATCACCATGGGGATCGACCCGCGGAAAACCAAGAAAGCTATCTATTTTATCGATGAGGTAGTCAGAGGTTTGATGTTCGAGCATTTCAGCCTCATCATGTACCTTTTCCCAGGGAATATCCAATATTTTGTTTAAGAACAATTCCCACAGGCGATGCCGTCTGATAACATCAAGAGCAATGCTTTCCCCTTCGGAAGTCATTTGAATAGCCCTATATTTCTGATAAATGACGAGCCCCTGTTCTGCCAGTTTTTTCGACATATCGGTAACAGCGGCATTAGACACCTTTAACCTTTTGGCCAGGACCGAGCTTGATGCTTGCAAACCAACACTATTAAGCGCATAAACGTTCTTTAAAAAATCCTCTACTGAAATTGAAGCCATGGCATAATTTTTAAGCAAACTTAAAAATAAATGCGCAATTTAAACCATTTAATACAGCAAAAGATTTTACCTGATTAATTCATGAATAAATAATGCTTTCGGATCAATAGCCCCGTCTTTTCCCAAAGGGATGCCTATGGCATAAGGCGGGGATTGAAATAAGCTACATAACGCCCCTTGAAAATTTGAAAAAGTTTATTTTTTATTTTTAAACTTTTTCAAATTTTCAAGGGAGGGTATCTGGTGTCAATCATAGACCCCGACCTTCCCAAAGGGATGCCTATGGCAAAAGGACGGGGCTATTTATATTTATACTATCAGTTTTCATGAATAATTCAGGTTTAACCCCTAAAGAGCAAGTATGTGTAGCTCTGCGAAATACATTTTTATTTAGAAGTTTGTTTGTTAAATAAAAAAATAATTCTACTTTTGCAGCCCCTTTTTCAGGGGGGTTTACGTATTTGAACAGAAACAACTGATAAATAAATGGATACCTTAAGTTATAAAACCGTAAGTGCCAATAA
>CAZBDF010000430.1:0-4304 GCA_964490385.1 uncultured Lentimicrobiaceae bacterium
ATTTTTGGATCTGGTACTTTGTTCAAAACAGATTCACCGGGTGACTTATAGGAATCACCTGACAAAAACCTTCTTCGTTTTCATTGCTTCATCAGTTCTTACCACCACAAGGTAAAACCCCGATTTCAATCCTGACAGGTTTCCATCCCGCACGTGCGGGACTGTCAGGTTTCTGGATACCACATTTTGCCCCAGTAAATTATAAACCTTCACCTCACTCGGCTCATCAGTTTTAATAAAAATCTGATTTCCGTAGCTGTAAATCTCAATTCTGTTATCGGGAGTGGTTTCTTCGATGGCTGTGGCACCGTTGATGAGGAGCAGGAAGCGGTCGGGATTGGTTGTGGATTGGTTAATCGTTAATTGTGTAATTGTTCGCAGATTGTAAAGGATTCCACTTTCCAAATCCTTCAACGAAAAATCCACCGTTTCCCAGAAGGTGTTTTCAGAGACTGATATTTTATATTCCGTTTCATTTCCAACCTTCAAGCAAAGAGGGATTGCTGTTTCTTCGCTGGTGTAGGGCAATACATTAATGCTGAGTTTGGAATCCCCGGCTTTGGTGTAAAGCTGTGGAGCTTCGGAAATACCCGAAAGTTTGTACGCATCAAATTCACTGTCAAATTCATTTGTAGCATCGCCACTGAAATGGATGTAGGTTTTATCAGAAAAACCATTGCCTTCCACTTTAAGTACCAGCAAATCCTGCACGTATTCTTTTTCTTTATAGAAATTAGTGGCAGTGTGTACCCGTGCTGAATTTGGAATAGTGAGGCTTGCGCCCTCGCTTGCTTTGATGAAAAATCCGTTCATGGGCGGGATGATGCCATCGGTGAGATTTCCAATTCCGGCACTCCAGCTCTTGTATTGACCGTCATCTCCATCATAGGTATAAACAGCACCATCAATATTGGTTTTGCTGCACTGATCCCAATCGAGGGCCGAAGGGTAGGGGTTGCCCATCAGGTTCCAGCCAATGCCACCATCGGCTGTGTAAGTGATGGCGGGAGTTGTTGTTTCATTAAAAGTATAATCTCCAACGTTTAGTTCTCCAACAAATGATTTATCTTCATTATCAAAGTAAGCCACATTGTATCCTCGGCCCACCACAAAGTCATTTTCAAAACCCGTGTTCCAATTGCCTCCATCATCCTTTGTATTAATCCACAGGTTTTGGGTTTCATCCCATTTATAAAAGTCGTTTTTATCATTTACCGGGATGGGATCGGGAACAAACCCCGGTTGGATTGCTTGCGCGGCAACCGGGGAAGAAAGGTCGTGCCATCCGGCAGCACCCACATATTTGGGGGTATAGCGTTCTACAGTGGCACTTACTCCTGAAGTTTCGTGGATAAGAGATGCCGTACCCTTGGCATCAGATTTTAAGGTCAGGCCGGAATTGCCAGCGTTGTTAATAAGGGTTCCGCTAACAGAAAGTGCCTGACCGGCAGCCACGCTTAACTTAGCTCCATTTTGGATCGTCAGCATGCTACATTCAGCAGGGTTTTCCGGGCTCATCGAAACGATAGGATCGTTGCTTACATCCGGGATTAAAGCGCTCGTAGTTGCAGATGGCACTATGGCTGCATCCCAGTTTCCGGGGGTGTTCCAGTCGGTAGAGAGGGCGCCCGTCCAACTGAAAATATTTGTAATCGGATCAATGCCGGAAGTCCATTCATAAGCTCCCATATCTATGGTGGTGTTCTGGATGCGGCTCTGCCCTCTGATGTCGGTCGATAGTGCATTATAAGTATTAGAACCGGTATTTACGCAGGGAGAATTCCCAAATACCCGAAAATCTCCAGCCGAAGGATTTACGAAAATGGGTTCGGAAGTTATGTTGTTGTTCGTATTTACCAATGTTCCATTCTGAACTGCAACATCGTTTGTCTCATTTTTATAGCACGAATAATTGAGCGTGGTGCTTCCCGTGCTGATTAGCGACAATTCATTTCCGGAAGTTGTAGCCGTATTTCCCCAGATTATGCTATTGTTTGCGTTGAGTGTTGATGCAGCATTATTTGAGGCAAACCGGATTGCTCCTCCGCTTATTCCTGCCTGATTATCCGACAGACTTACATTATTTATGGTAGCATTAAATTGAACAGACGATGAATAGAAAATTATTGCCCCGCCATTGTTTGTTGCCGTATTATCAGAAAATATAGCATTCGTAATAATTGGAGAAGAAGAATGAGTGGATAGTGCACCCCCATCAGCAGCAGATGTGTTGCCGGTAAATATGGAATTGTTGATAACAGGATTTCCTGTGGAAACATAAAGCCCGCCGCCACCGCCTGAGATATTTTCAAGGAATGAAATATTTGAGAATACCGATGTGCTGTTATAAATGTAGGCAGCCCCACCAAGATTTGTGGCTTGGTTGGAATGAAAGATTACATTTTGTATGGTTGGTGATGATGAATATAGATAAAAACCTCCGGCTTTGGTGTGTGGATCATCCGGCCCGTTTGCGTTCCCACCGGTGATGGTAAAGCCATCAAGAATAGAAGCGCTGGTGAGGTTCAATCCATCGGGAAGATACAAAACATGGGCGCAGTTATCCATTCCTGTTGTACCCTGATATCCACCGTTGCTTATATCAAAATCGTCGTCGCCGCTCAAGTCGCCGCTAAGGACAGTTTCGTTTGACTCGCCCAAACCAAAGTTTGTCCTTTGGCTGGCGGCTGTTTCCGAGCCTGCAAATCCGCCATAGATTTCTACGCCTTCAACCAGTCGGAAATGAAATAAATGTGATCCTCCCATCAAACCATAGTCATATTCCGGCTTGTAAGTTCCTTTTGCCACCCAAATTTGACTTCCCGATGGAGCAATATCCAGCGCCGATTGCAGTGAGGTAAAAGCATCACCCCAGCTTGAACCATTATTTGCCCCCGAAGCATCAATAGCTACAAACAGCACATTTTCAGCATTATTAGTGGGGTCGATGCCTACTGTCCATTCATAAGCACCCATGTCGATGGTCGTGTTCTGAATCCTGTCCTCACCGCGTATATCGGTTGCCAGGGCATTATAATTATTTGCGCCATTATCCTTGCAGGGAGAAAATCCCCTGATCCTGAAATCCCCTGACACCGGATCAACAAATCCCGGGCTGAATGTGGTATTGTTGTTTGTGGCGGTAAACGTTCCATTTTGCACTTCAATGTCATTTGTCTCATTTTTGTAGCAGGAATAATTCAGCGTAGTGGTTCCTGTGCTGACCAGTGATAGTTCATTTCCGGACGTAGTGGCCGTATTGCCCCAAACAATGCTGTTGTTTATATTCAACTGTGAAGCTGCATTATTGGATGCAAAACGAATACCTCCACCACTTCCCCCGGCCTGATTATCTGAAAGGCTTGCGTTATTTAAGGTAGCATCGAAATGAACGGAGTTGGAGTAAAAGATAACTGCCCCTCCATTGTTTCCGGCCGTATTCGACGAAAACAAAGCGTTAGTGAGCGTTGGCGAAGATGAATGGGTGGATAAAGCTCCCCCATCGCCGGATGACACGTTTCTGGTGAATATGCAATTATTCAGAACCGGGTTTGCATAGCTGATGTACAAAGCCCCGCCGCCAGCTGAAATATTTTCGGAGAATGAAACATTCGAAAACTCCGATGTGCTGTTGTAAATGTAGGTTGCACCTCCAAGATTTGCGGCCTGGTTTGAGTGAAATATCACATTTTGGATTTTTGGCGAAGAAGAATACAGATACAAGCCACCGGCTTTGTTATGCGGATCGGCTGCTCCGTTGGCATTGCCTCCTGTAATGGTAAAGCCATCAAAAACGGTAGCGCTTGTCAGGTTCAATCCATCGGGATGATACAAAACATGGTAGCAGTTGTCGTTACTTGTAGTTCCCTGGTAGCCACCGTTTGTTACATCAAAATCATCATTGCTGCTCAAATCGCCGCTTAAAATGGTTTCATTTGCTTCACCCGAACCAAAGTTTGTCCTTTGGCTGACGGCTGTTTCTGTACCTGCAAAACCGCCGTAGATTTCAACACCCTCGATCAAGCGGAAATGGTAATAACGCGAAGTGTTTGTTAAATCATAAGAAGAGCTTGGTTTGTATATTCCTTTGGCTACCCAAATTGAATTGCCTGAAATTACTACATCCAGAGCCGATTGCAAAGAAGTGAAGGCATTTGCCCAGCTAGATCCATTATTATCTCCGGAAGCATTGATGTTTACATAAACGATATCTCCCGTACTCCAATACGGATCAACACCTTCCGTCCACTCATAAGCGCCCATATCGATAGTTGTATTCTGTATTCTGGCTTCTCCACGAACAT
>CAZBDF010000431.1:0-4304 GCA_964490385.1 uncultured Lentimicrobiaceae bacterium
TAAACAAGGTTTACTGCCTAACGTTGGAAGGGGTGTTGGTTGAAATTGACCAGTACTATAATATTACATGGCTAACACCTTCACTTTCCGATGTTTTAATTGAACGAGGATCGATGTTTTGCAAGGAAGTTAGTAATAATAACTTTGTTATTTGGTACTACCTCATGTTTATTGACCAGAACGAAGACAGGAAAACTAAGCTTTTTAAATATGTAATTGGGGGTAATTTAAGCGATGAAGAAATCGATGCCGAAATTGCATATGACCTTGATGTGTTACCGTTTACCAACAGTTACAGGGTTTTTGTTTCAACCAATAACGGTATTGAAATCTATTCCGATCAGCTAATTTACATCTCCACAATTGACGATACCCTGTCTTATGACCATATCCAGGGAATGAACAATCTGGTTTACGCCCATCAGCAAGGAGAAGAAAAACTACGGGTTTTTCAAGCCGGTGGGGCACAACAACATTATTTATATACCATAAACTATGCGGATATTCGCTTTTTGCTTGCAGATGATAATTCAAGCAAACTATATTTATCTGGATATGATGAAACATCAGCCGGGGTAGAAATGATTGAGGAGCTTGGCAGTAGTGCTGCTGCACAAACAATAGTTAGCGGCTATGATGCCATTTTTGGTTTGGCGCAAAATGCAAGCTATGTAATTGCCAGCGGTAAAGCTGATGTAATCTATATCAACAAAACTGATGAGTCCTATGTTATTCAAAATTGCAGCGCTAAGGGACCAATTTACCGTATCGCTACAAGCACCGTTCTGGATCAAAAATCCTGCGCCATCCAGCCGCTCAACGGGAATGCTATTTCATTTGCCCCTGCACAATCCGGAATACTGGATATTGGCGGGCAGGTTTCGGCATTGTGCGTTAAGGGTGATAAGGTTTTTGCTGCCGTTCATAAATATAACCAGGATGGCTACATCCTTGTGCTGAACGCTTCTTCAGGCATGATCATCGATAAGATACAGCCCCATTTTGATTTTAACCCGGTGGATATTTTTTGCTCCAATGACCCGGAAATTGATAACGACAGGGTTTATGTGGTATATTTTGACATGGATGATGAAACCAAAATATCAAGATTAGTTTTTTTCGATTGGGAAAGCTACCAGATAACACAACCGCAAACTCCGGTTTATTTCGATGGTGGCCCACTTGAGTATTTGATCACACCTAATGAAACTGTTTGCTTCGGTATAAAGGTTGGTGATTTATGCCCTGATACAGCTTACATGTACATTTATGATTACGACCTGATCCAAAAGGAGGAACCATTTTTTGCTTTTCAAGGGTGTGTAGAAGAATTTGATTATATTATTTATGGTGCTAATAAATATATTGTTTGGCTTAGCAGGTGCAATAATAAAGCCTATTTTTTTTCCGATGCTTTAACTAGTGTAGCTATAGCGGATAGTGTTATTAATTTGAATAGTTCGCATGCACTCACATATGATCCTATCGAGGAATTGTGTTATTGTAAAGGCAAAGCAGAATACAACAAGCTGTACACTATTGATATATCGGATTTCAGTAAGGATGATTACATAATGGCTGGATTCCAAGGTGAATTAATATATGAGATGTTTTTTAATCCCGCTGATAATAATGTGTATGCTGTATCAGAAAACATGATTTTTCAAATTGATTCCCCTGGCTCAATAGCTGACGAATATGGATTTCCAAACCAATACATATGTGACCTTTCACAACATCGGGATGATGATTTTGTTTTTGATGCAGTAAATAATGTGGCATATTTCCCAACATATTCTATGAGTGGCTTTTATGAGAAAGCCTTAACAATGGTATTCAGTTTTGATGATGGTTTTTCCACAATTGAAAGCCAGTATTACCATGTATTTGATAAAACTAATCAAATAAATATTTTTCAAGGGCTTGGGAAACATGCTGCTTACCTTCAGGAAAAGCAAAACCTGTTTGAGGCCAGCATGCTGTACTCGAATACCAGCATTCTTACCACTCACTACCATCCACGCCACCTCACCGGCAACTGGGACTGGGTTTCCTTCCCATGTATGCCCAGGCTGGGGAATGAGGGGTATAACTCAAGGGCAGTGCTTGAGAATATTGATCCATTGGAAGATCTTTCATTGATAACCTTTGATGGTACTAATAATCTTGAGCTATCGTATGAAGATGAAATTTGGACAATTAATCAAATTCCCCAATTGATGAGCACTGTAGGCTACAAATACAATAGCAATTCTCCTGTAACCCAGGATTTGACTGTGAACGGCTTGGTTTTAGACCCAACCACCCCAATCCCGCTTTCATCACAGTACGATAACTGGATTGGGTATTTTCTGGAATTCCCCTTGTTGCCCGAAGATGCTTTTGTGGGCATCTGGGAAAAACTTACCCGCATTACCACCAAAGACTGGACCATGTTTAAGTTCAACGGCCAGTGGTACGCTTCTTCACGTGTCACCCCCATCGAATACGGTGACGGGCTAATTGTAACTGTTTCCGAAGATTGCGACCTGGTATGGAATTATGCCTCGGAGCCAGCAGAAGATTATGAGTACCCCGAAACAGAAAACTTTAGCTATAGTGAAAAAGCTGAATATATCCCCTTCTACTTTGTAATGGACAGCCTGGATGGGATCAGTGAAATTGGGCTTATGGTAAACGACAGCTGTGTTGGGGCTGCCGTTGTGGAGCCGGGCGACAGCATTGTAGAGGTAAATGCTTACCTCACAGGTATGCCTTCGGGTTTGCCCATTGAGGTGGAAACCCATAGCGGCTACAAAAGTGCAAGGTTGGGCAGCCGGGATTATTCGGTGGTGGATTTGCCCACCAAAAAACGGATAAGCAGGCAGGTATATACCGGCGAGCACCGGCCCTATTATGTTATTTCATTTAAAGCCGGCGAAACAGCGGTAGAAGAAGATGTGGTGGTGTTGCAGCCCCCTGCCCCCAATCCCTTTAACAGCTCATGCAGCCTGAGTTTTGTTTTGAAACGCTATGCAAGCATCTCGCTAACAGTCCACGATCTCAGGGGCAAGCAGGTAGCCATGCTTATGCAGGGAGCCTATCCCGAAGGGCTGTACGAAGCTGCCTGGACAGGCAAAGATGCCTCTAGCAACAAAGTCGAAAACGGGATTTACGTGATCAAGCTGACAGTGGACGAACGGATTGTAAGGAATGAAAAAGTGGTTTTGATTAGGTAAGGGTTAAATGGGCCTTGAAGCTGTCAGACAGTTACCTTTTAGTTAATAGGGTGTATATTAAATGAAGTAAACGAAATTGAGTTAATAAACCAACTGGAAAACTGTCTGACAGCTCATGGCTATCAAAATCGCACATCTTACATCAGACATCTGATTTCAGACAGTTGCCCCGACAACAGACAAAGAAACAGAATGCAAATAATGAATGAAATAAAATCACTTTTAACAGGGTAGCATTTTTATAGATTCCTCCCTTTGGTAGGAATGACAGGCATTTCTGAGTCCTTTGAGAGGGAATGGGAGCTTGGCGGCTCTGCCGCCAAGCTCCCATTCCACCAATACATTTAATTGACTGTCTTTCCGAACGAAATACCGATGACTATCGGGATGAAGTGAGGAATCTATCGTTCTCTCTTTAACTAAATTGGATACACATGAAAAATAGCATCAAAATAACAACACAAACAATGCGAGCTGGCAGGAATTCTTTCGCCCCCTCTCCCCCTCGCCCTCCGGTCGCCGAAGCAAATAACTTGAACGGTAGTAAAAGCTTTTTGCGAAGGAGACCCCTCTCTCAGTCCCTACGATCCCTTCACCTCCTTCTAACTTCTAACTTCTACCTTCTAACATCTCCCCTCCTCCCCCTCTCCAAGTCCCGCAGTCTTTTCCTCCTCCTCTTCACCCTCTCCTTTCTCCCTACTACCCTCTTCCCCGCAATCCTCACCGTAAAACCCGATGGTACCGGCAACCATACCATTATCCAGGAAGCCATCGACGCGGCAGCCATGCACGACACCGTGCTGGTATGGCCGGGCATCTATTACGAAAACCTGCATATCGATGCCAAGCCCATTACCCTGGCCAGCCTTTACCGCACTACCGGAGAAAAACAATACATTTACCAAACCATTATTGATGGCAGCACCATCCAGAACTCGGTAATTGTGGCCGATAATTTTCCTGAAGGTGAATGGGGGACTATTTGTGGATTTACCATCCGAAATGGAGATGCAAGAAACAATTGGGTAAACTTCCCTTCAAATTATAGGGGTAAAGGTGGGGGATTATTATTTGATCACGCGAATA
>CAZBDF010000432.1:0-4290 GCA_964490385.1 uncultured Lentimicrobiaceae bacterium
GACAAGGGCTTATTGAAATATCATCTCATCAACGGCAGTCAGGAATATTTATCGTGGAGTAATGAAGAAGGTACGCCTATAGATAATCAAATCATTGAAACGGTACTGCCGGGCAAATCAGGTAATGTCTGGTTCGGGACAGCATCAGGGTTGTTTTGCTTTAATTCCACCGACAACACATTTAAGTCTGTGGTTAAATCCTTCGACACCTCCAACAGTTTGTCCATCAATACAGCCAAGCCGCTTTTTGAAGATGCGGAGGGTGCGATTTGGTTCGGGACTTTTGGTTTGGGAATGTATAAAGTTGAAGCATCAGGTGAAAGGATTACCAAATACAGTTACAATAGTTCCGATCCGGAAAGCCTTTCCGAAAATGCCATTAATTGTATTTACCAGGATCGGGCAGGCACAATGTGGTTCGGGACTTTTGGTGCTGGGATTAGTGTCTTTGACCCACTGGCCCATAAATTTGCATTGATTACCCACGACCCACTTAACGATAACAGTTTGTCAAGCAATTTTATCTGGTCGGTTTTTGAAGCAAAAGATGGTAACATTTGGATAGGTACAAACAATAAGGGTTTAAATGTTTATTCACCACAAACAGGAAGGTTTACTTTTTATGATCACAATGAAAACAACCCGGCATCACTCGCGGCATCTTCAGTACGCAAAGTTTATCAGGACAGCAAAGGAATAATTTGGGTAGGCACGGATGGTGGCGGGCTGGATAAATTCAATCCCGAAAGCGGCACGTTTACACATTACAAATCTGATCCGGCTGATCCAACTACCATTTCGAATAATTCGGTAAGAGTGATTTACGAAGACCAAACCGGCACTTATTGGGTGGGAACACGCAACGGATTGAACCGCTTTGATCCGAAAACCGGAAAGTTCAAACGCTATCTACACGATCCCGATGATCCAAACAGCCTCTCCCATAATTTTGTTTATTCGGCGCTTTACCGCGATAAGGAAGATAATTTGTGGATTGGAACTTACGGTGGTGGGCTAAATAAAATGGACATTCTAAACGAAACATTTACCTCCTACCTCCATCAATCCGATGAAAGGGAAAGCCTTTCGGACAACATTGTGTTTTCAATTTTTGAAGATGGAAATGGAATATTTTGGATTGGCACCAACAGCGGCCTCAACCGATTCGATCCGGTAACGGAAAAATTTTCGCATTTTGGGACGGGTGAAGGTTTACCCAACGAGGTAGTTTATGGAATCCTACCGGATGACCAAAACAACATATGGCTAAGTACTAACCTTGGCATTTCGAAATTTAATGTATCCAATTTCAGCACGAGGAACTTTGATGTTTCAGATGGCTTGCAAAGCAACGAGTTTAATGGTGGGGCACGTCATAAAGGCTTCAGCGGCAAGTTATATTTTGGTGGTGTTTACGGTTTAAACATTCTCGATCCGAAAGAAATTGAAACAAGCAACAACACTTCAAATGTTGTAATCACAAAACTGGATATCCTCGGTAAAGAGGTGCATGTTGCAAGCTCATCGGTGGAAGCGGATGAAAAGTTGGAACAAAACAAAGTGCTTGAAGCTGGTGAAGTATTTTTATTTGGCCGGGATATTGCTTTCGCCGATGAAATCAAACTCGAATACAAACAGCGTTTTCTTGGTTTTGAGTTTGCGGCTTTGAACACACCTCCTTCCGCCAAAATCAATTACCGCTACAAAATGGAAAACATGGATGATTCGTGGAACCATTCCGGCTCACGTAACTATGTTACCTACGCCAACATGAAACCCGGCAGCTATGTTTTTAAGGTGGATGTTAAAGATGAGCATGGAGTTTCTGCCCAAAAAATGGCGGAGTTAAGAATTTCTATTGCCCCGCCCTTTTGGCTCACGTGGTGGTTTGTGTTGCTCGAAATCATTGCTGTTGTAGTTCTGGCTGTATTTATTTACGTATATTTACTCAAGGCAAAAACCAACCGGATTTTAAAAAGACAAAACCAGGTCATCCAAACGGCCAACGAGCAACTCACCGAATCGGAGCAAAAACTAAAAGAACTAAATGCTACCAAGGACAAATTTTTCTCCATAGTTGCCCACGACCTGAAGAATCCCTTTACCAGTCTGCTGTCCATCAGCGAACTGCTTTCTGAGAGTTACGATGTTATGGACGAGGAGGATATAATTACCGGGATCAACAGTTTTCACCGCTCGGCCAAACGAATTTATGTGTTGCTCGAAAACCTGCTGATGTGGTCACGATCGCAAACCAACCGCATCAAATACCTACCGGCGGAGTTCGACCTCTATCAACTGGCCAACGAAAACATCCAGCTATTTAGCCTGCATGCTGAGAAAAAGGGCCTGGACCTGGTTTTTATTTCCGATAAGGGTTTAACTGTTTTTGCCGATCGGGAGATGATCAATATGGTTTTGAGGAATTTCCTTCACAATGCCATAAAATATTCCAAAGCAGGTGGCGAAGTAGTGCTTGAGTTGAAGCGGGAAAATCAAGGCATTAAAGTTTCAGTAAAGGACACTGGCATTGGCATGAACCCCGAAAAAATCAACAATCTTTTCAACCTTGCTTCTAAGTGGACAACCCCCGGCACCGATGGCGAAAAAGGCACCGGTCTTGGCCTGATTGTTTGTAAAGAATTTGTTGAACGGCACGGTAGCAAAATCCATGTGCAGAGTGAGGATGGGAAGGGGAGTGAGTTTGGATTTTGCTTGGTTGTGAAGGGATAGCGGCACTGGACACTTTAGAAAATCAGGGTTTCCATCCCTTTCCTTCGGTCAGGGCTTTAAACCCTTGGCCAGCGAATATTGAATCATGAAGTTAGGATGATTCGACATTCAATATGCTTCAAAATTTGTAGAAAGGCAGGACGAACATGCTACAACCAGGATTACCCCCACATCGGGAAATCTTTAAACACAAGCGTTTCGATGTATTCGGCTTTCAGGTGAGGGGACACTTCAGTGTATAAATCGTTACAATCTTTTTGGATGGTTGAAGCCTGGCTTTCGTCAATATTACCACACGCTAACAAATAATCTGCAAAATAGTAAATGGCATTGAAAAGGGCTGAGACTTTGATTGGATCTATAAATAGCTCCATTTTTTTGGATAATCTAGCTATCCGTTTATCCATTTCATTCTTCGAGAAATCAAACAAAGCATTGTTCCTTTTTTTTGTATTTCTTGCCACTTCCACAATGGCAGGCTTCGTTTCTTCCTGGTTTATTTATCATAGTCTTTATTTTATTTGCTATTAGCTTCGTTGTCATTTGGCTTCGCTGTCATTTTGCTCAACCGTCATTGATTGTCATTTGCGTTTCGCGCGTCATTTTTTTGCTAAAAATAACGCAAATATTTAGGTGGATGTATTATTAACCAAATCCTTTTGACCCCAACCCCGGCCCCTCCCCTCAAGGGGGAGTTAGAGGGGGTCTATGGTAGAAGCCATATTATTGGAGTTGAAAGTAGCGGCTAAACAATTACCAATTAAAGTACAAAAACAAATGCTTATTTTCTGCCATTTAAAGTCAAGTTAAGAAGGATACCAAAATTATTGCTGTTAAGCTTTTCATCAATGTCACTGCTTGGATTATTGTGAACAATGGTTTTGTGATAATATGCAGCCAAGCCTAAAGCCAACTTGCGAGAAACCCACCATTCTTTCCCTGCCTTTATCTGCAAACAAAATCCACCTTCGCTTGAACCCCCTTCATTATTTGTATCATTTGACCAGCTAAAACCGCCATATCCAATCGATGTTGAAAGTAGAAAATTTATTGGTGTATAGTAGGTAATACCTCCACCAATCATTACTTCAGATAATTCAATATTATTAGCTTCAACCCAAGCCAGACCGCCATTTTCGTTATAAACTTTTGGTTCGAAAATGCCATGATTTAACCAAGTTGCATGTAGGATAAGATTCTCAACTAGAGTACCGCCAATCTTGAAATCCATTACACCTCCAATTCCTTTAACTATAGAATAACCATTATTATCTTCCATATCAATATTGGCATGGTATGCTCCACCTGCCCATGATAAAAAAAAACCTCTATGTCTTCTACCATTGTTATGTTCGGGTAATTGAATATTTTGAGAATATGTCTGTATCCCGTATGCTGATATCAGGAAAATTAAAGCTATTTTTCTTGCACAATTTACTTTCATAAATTATTTGTATTTAAGTATCTAAAGGACTGTCTATTAATAAAAAAAGTCATTATCAATGTGTGAGGCATAACTGCTATGTCTGCTATTGCCCTTAACTATATCTATAGTTG
>CAZBDF010000433.1:0-4287 GCA_964490385.1 uncultured Lentimicrobiaceae bacterium
CAATATTTGTGTTCAAATAATAACCCGGGGTAATTGTTTCATTACCATAGCCCCGCATCCCAATGAGTTCGCGGCCATCCAGGTTGTTATAACCCGACAAACCATCGCCGCCAAGGTAAAACCTTTCAAAGGGTGTAACGCCAATTTCTTTGTTGTAGGCAAAAAGAAAACCTAACTGGGTACGCGTGCTTAATACAAGATTACCCACAAGCCTGGTGTAAAAATTGGCTTTCATCTTCCATTTATTATATTCAATCCACTTGTACTTTTCTTTGGGCTCCATAGTTGCGTAATCCTTATCGGAGAAAGCTGAGTATGGCGGAGTAAGCTCAAGCGAGATAGACACCTCGGAACCGGAACGCGGAAAAATAGGTGCATCAATTGAATTACGTGAAAGGGTAACAAGGTAATTGATATTGTTGTATTTTCCTGATCCATCACCAAACGAAAAGATTGAACTGTATTGATTCAGGTTATAAACCTGCAGGTTAATCGATTGGAAGAGGCTGAAGTAATCATCGGGCCATTGCAAACGTTTACCCAGGCCAAAGGATATACCATCGATGGTAAAGGATGAACGGGCAGGATTGTTTTTCGACAATCCATTGGAATATAAAGAGTGGTAATAGGACACACTGAATGAATTCGGCTTTTTACCACCAAGCCAGGGTTCGGTAAATGAAACGCTGTAACTAATATATCCACGTCCGTAGGATTGAAGACGCAAAGAAAGTTTCTGGCCATCTCCCGATGGGATTGGTTTCCATGCACTTCCCTTAAACACATTTCGCAACGAAAAGTTATTGAATGAGAGCCCCAGGGTACCAATAATCCTTCCATAGCCCCAACCTCCCGACAACTCAATTTGGTCGGCAGAAGTTTCTTCAACCGAATAAATAATATCTACCGTTCCATCCAACTGGTTGGGCTGAATGTCAGGTTGGATTGTTTCGGGATTGAAAAACTTTAGCTGTGCCAATTCACGGGTAGTACGGATTACATCCGAACGGCTAAACAACTGTCCTGGCCGCGACCTGATTTCACGGATAATCACCCGGTCGTTGGTCTTGGTATTTCCCCTCACCAGCACTTTATTAATCCGTGCCTGCTTTCCTTCCCTGATCCTGATTTCCAAATCTATGGTGTCGTTTTCAACCTTTACTTCAATGGGGTTGGCCTGAAAAAACAAATATCCATCATCGAGGTAAAGCGAACTTACATCCAATCCATTTGGGTTAAAGGAGAGGTTAGTATTCAAGGCTTCCTGGCTATACACATCCCCTTTGTTGATTTTTAATATTGTACTCAGGAATTCATCGGTAAATTTTGTGTTCCCCACCCACACGATATCACCAAAATAATAGCGCCCCCCTTCTTTCAGTGCAATATCGATATTGATTGTTTTGTCGTCGTGACGATAAACGGTATCGCTAACAATTTCGGCATCACGAAAACCCATTGAATTATATTTATCAATGATCTTTACTTTGTCTTCCTCAAAATTATCCCTGATAAATTTCGATCCCTTAAAAATCCTGATCTTAATATTTTCATTGATGTAGTCCTCGGCCATAACAATAGTAGAATCGAATTGAAGCCTGGCAAAGGCTTTTATGGCATCCCACAACAATAGTTCAATTTTGTCGAAAGGCTTGAAATTTCCCTTTTCCTTGGTTTCTTTCATCGACTTCAATATTTGCTGGTCGCTAAGAAACTTATTGCCTTTGATGTCGATGTTGTATATTTTTATCCTGTCGTTTTTCTCAACATAAATATCCAGGATTACATTGTTGGCCCTTAATGTATCTGGGGTTTGAACCAGGTCAATTTCAGCATCAAGATATCCTTTTTTAACATAGTATTTCTTGATCCTGTTGCGGCTGTTGGTAAGCAGGTTTTCGGTAAGGACATCACCCCGAACAATAACAATTTCTTCCCTTAAATTGTCGGCTTCAGCCTTTTTAACACCATGAAATGTAAACTTCGACAAACGCGGCCTTTCGCGAAGGTCGATGTTCAGGAAAACCAGGTCATCTTTCACATCAGTGGCTGTGATGTTCACGTATTCAAACATGCCCTGATCCCAAAGCTTTTTGATGGCATTCCTGAAATTATCGGAAGGTATTTTAATTTTCTGGCCAACAGTAAGGCCCGAGATCATGATCAATACACTTTGATCGAGGTACTTTATGCCGGATACCGTTACCCCGCCAATCTCATATTCTTGAGGACTGGTATAGTCGATATCGAGGATTTCGTTGCCAATGGAAACCTGGCTGGATACAACCCCTGGTAGAATAACCATGATGAGTAGGAAAAATCCTGTCAGCAGGGATACCCAAGATATATGTTGATTTGCTTGCGAACTTTTACTCATCTTTTGCTTTTACTTTCTCACTTACCTGCTCGCTTGTACGGCCAAACCTTCGTTCCCTATGCTGAAAATTAACGATTGCTTCGTACAGATCTTCCTTCCGGAAATCAGGCCACAATTTAGGTGTAAAATATAATTCGGCGTATGCCAATTGCCACATTAAAAAATTACTGATCCGGTACTCTCCACTGGTACGTATTAACAATTCGGGATCAGGATATTCTTTTGTAAACAGATTATTGGATATGGTTTCTTCATTAATATCATCAACATTCATTTCGCCACGCTTCACCGCATCGGCAATTGCCTTTGTTGCTTCCACCAATTCAAAATGTGAGCTATAACTCAATGCAAGGATCAGCTTCATCCTTGTATGCCCCTTGGTTTCATCAATGGCCTTCATCAGGCGGGCATAAGTTTTCTTGCTGAGCGATTTTAAATCGCCAATGGCTTGTAAACTAATGTTGTTCTTATGTAAGGTCTCAATTTCGTTGTTGATGGTCCTGAGCAACAAGCCCATCAATGCTTCAATTTCGCGTCGCGGACGGTTCCAGTTTTCGGTTGAAAAGGCGTACATTGTGAGGCACTCGATGCCTAACTCGGCAGCAGCCTCAGCAGTTTCACGAACTGATATTACCCCGCTTTCGTGGCCAAAAGTCCGCAGTCTCCCACGACTCTTCGCCCACCTGCCATTGCCGTCCATGATGACGGCGATGTGCCGGGGAAGTTTGGTCATATCAATCTGTTCTTTAAAACTCATTTTACTATGCTGTAACAAAAACTGTTAATTTAATCCTAACTAATTCTTTTCTAATAATATGAGAGCCATTATAGAAAATGGCTGCAAAAGTATCATTATTTCCTTGAATTCTCAAAATCTGAGCAAGTTGATTTCTCGCTGAGGCTAAACCTGTAAGTAAAGGTTAAACCAACGAAGGAATACCAATCGTTATTTTGTGAATTCCCTCTCTGCATCCCGGGTTTATGTTTTACCGGTGATGGGTCGGATAAAAACTCGGCTATTCCAATGTCTCCTGGTGTTAACTCATCAAAATCAATATAATACGTTGTGCTGATATCATCAATATAATCGGTAAAGGTTTTTCGCAAGCCCCACTCAAGGCCCAGGCCAAGCCGGTTGTTGATGCTGTACTTAAGCCCCATCCCAAAAACTGCAGCAAACCCCGACAGGCTATAACTATTACCCTTTTTTTGTCCTTCTGTTCCCATATCGCGCAAGGAAACTGTTTCACCTTGAAATTCAGCTTTTGGGTTGAAAAAGAAGAAACCTGGCCCAACAAATAAATAAGGTGAAAAATAGGTGATGTTGCTCCCCGTAAAGTATGGGAAAAAATTAAACTCGATCACAGCCGAAATTTCAGTAAGAGATGATGTAAAGCGGAGGTTCCTCATTTCATTTACCTTGCTCACGGCATCATCACCCTCAAGTTTACCCCGAAGGGCACTTAACTTTACAGCCCACCGGTCATCAAGGTTCCACCTTACAATGCCCCCAAAAGCCGGCTGGGTAAACAAAAACTGCTTGCCCGGATTTAGTTCGCCCATATAATATGAACCCCCACCTAAAACGCCCACTTCAAGATCCTGCGATTGAACAACGCCCTGAAAAAGAAAGCTCAATGTAAAAAGCGCAATTAGAATTTTAGGTTTAATCATTGGGGTCTGCTAATTTCCAGTTACTTTAAAAGATGTCCTGTGGTATTCATCAAAGCCATTTGCTATTTGCAATAAATACTCGACCCTGAACCCAGTTTTATCACAAAATGTGGTGCCGGTCCCATTAATTATTGTATCGTTAAGGTTATACGATAGCGTGATATCCCCTAAAGAATCGGGTGTGAAATACAACTTGAAATGATTGCCAAAAGCATTAAAGTTTGCTATTTCCAAAA
>CAZBDF010000434.1:0-4284 GCA_964490385.1 uncultured Lentimicrobiaceae bacterium
GGAACAAAGTTTTGACCAATCTGTATGGACTCCGATTTTAGGAGACTTGGCAAATGGCTGGGAAATGGTCCTGCTCGACTGGAATCAGTTTTACTACATAAGCATTAGTGATGCAGAAACGAATATGCCATTGGATTATGAATCTTATCCGTATGTTCTTGACGTTACTCAATTACCTGATGAAACTGCATTTTATGCCTATTGGACAGCAAAAGGTGTATTTGATGGATGCACCGGCACCTGGGAGCCGTTCATGTGGTTAATTGTTAGTGGTCAGGCACCAATGTTTTACCTTGATGTGCTAGGAGATGTTAAAGATTATTCGCAAAACATGGAACTGGTTGATGGCCTGCAATACGCTATTGGCAATTATGGAGAAACCTTGCGTGTAAGTGGTGATTATCCTCCGGGTACCTATTATTTTGATGGTGAAATAGCAGCTAATAATGTTGGTAAGGCAGTTACGTCTGTTACCATCGAAATGACCTTTAACGCAATAGTACCTGAGTTTACAGCATTGGAACTTATTACATCCATTGATGAAACTACCTGGACTGATGTACAAGGAGATTTGCTGAATGGCTACAACAAACTTATACTGCCGGAACAGGAGTATTACTATTTCGACCTCGGCGATACTACAGAAACCACTCTTCCGCTTGATCCTGGTTACATCCCGTTTACACTTGACCAAACTGACCTACCCACCGGTTATTTTGATTACTGGCTGGCAAAAGGTGTTTTCGAAGGATGCACAGGCACATGGGAACCTTTCATGTGGGATATCATTAATGGTACTTCCCCAATGTTCTACATAAGGGTAGAAGGTGTAGCACAAGACCAAGGGTTTGCCCTGATTGACGGACTTCAGTATTTACTGGGACAAGGCGACAAGTACCTTCGTGTAAATGGTACCTACCCTGCCGGAACATATACCTTCAATGGTGATATTATTTCGTCTGGTGTAACAGATGCTACAACCGAGGTTTCAGTATTGATGACTTTCGTAGCTCCACTGGATGTGCCTTACGCGCAGGATTTCGAAGGGGATTTTCCTCCTGAATACTGGGATAATTACCTGGTAGAGGGTACTCCCTGGGTACAAACTGATTTACTTGCATATTCTGGCACCTATTCAGCTTACCATAACGATGACAATATGGCCAACGAATCATGGTTTGTATCGCCACCTATCGATTTAAGTACTGTAAGCGGAGATGTTTTCCTAATTTATTTTGAAAATGTGAATTGGGCTGATTATGCAGCTATTCAGGAGGTCTATATTTCTACTGATCTTACAGCATTTGATGATCCGTCAAGTGCCAGTTGGGTTTTGTTAAATGATGCCATTGGTCCTGAAGACACCTGGCAACAAAATATTTTTGATTTGTCAGCTTACAGTGGACCAGTATTTATTGGTTTCTACTATGATGGATTCTTTGCTGCGGAATGGTATATCGACGATTTCCAAATTGTAGAAACTGGTGATATTGATGGCCTTGTTTCAAACTTGAATAGTAGCGATCCTGAAGAAGATGTAGTTGTTGAAATTTATAATGATGATTTCTTCGATACCTTCCAAAGCGATATTGATGGTAATTTCTTAGCAAGCGGGCTTCCCCCTGGAACCTATGATGTTGATCTAAGCAAAGAAGGATTCTATCCCATAACTTATGAAGATATTATTGTTAATGGTGGTGCAACAACAACCGTTACTCTTGATATCGAACCGGTAGCACCAATTATATTGGATGCACAATACAACGATAGTCAGGTAACACTGGAATGGGAGAAAATGCCCGACGGTGCACCGGGGGATAACATTGACGGAACTACCATATCACTCAATAATGATATTTACGAGCCGGGGCAAACCCTCGATCTCGATTTCTCATTCCTTTACAATAGTGGGGACTTCGAATTTATTTGCGGTTTCTTCCTCGACTTCCCTGATGGGGTAACTGTTAATTCAGCAACCGATCTTGATGGTATCGTTGGATCATCTTACCTGGACTATAATGGCGAAACCGGTGAGGGTGCCACGTGTACCTGGGGTATCCCATCCGGCAACTGCGGATTTGGTAGTCTATATTCCTCAGGCGATTTTGTAGTGAATGTTACTATTGCCGAGGATTTCTTTGGGTTAATTGAAATTCCATATACTATTTATGGCGATATGTTTGGTGGCCCGATACACGAAGTGTCTGGTAGTGCCGACCTGGCAACCTACGAGTTCAATATTTACAGAAGTGGTGGTGATCCTACTAAGCCTTCTGCCGAATTTGAATACCTCACTACTGTGATGGGATTCTACCATGTTGATCTGGAAGTGGTGAATGAAATAGAGTATTGTTACTACATTACACAGATTATTGATGGCAAAGAACAAGTTGAATCAGAGCCCTCCAATACCATGTGTGCTACACCTAATCTGCCACCAGTTATCGAGGTTGAACCACTTTCGTTCTACGAAGTGATGAACCCGGATATGATCGTTACCCGTACCATGACCATTACCAACACTACTGGCGGGTCATTATGGCTCGAATTTGAAATCGATCCGGAAGAAGGCGGTGAAAAGGGGTCTCAGGCAGAACCTACTGCCTATGTTAAAGGTACAGATCCTGTATCTGCAGCATTAGCTCCAATTCCCGAAAATCCTAATTTCAAGCCAACATCATATAATATTGATGCTAAAGGTAGCACTGCATGGGCATATGAAGCAATAAATGCTAACTATGTAACATTCGATACGGATGATCCATACACCTTTAATTCAATAGTGTCTCCAGCACCATGGGCTGCATACGCAGGGGATTTCGTTACCGGAGACGACTCCAAATTATATATTGTAAACCATATAAACGATCCTGTTTTTAGTTTTGGAACAGTTGATGTTGCAACTGGTGTTTATACTGAAATAGGGCCAATTAATCTATCATATAATGACTTTGCTTGCGACAAAACAACAGGTGTCCTATATGGTGTATTTTACAACGGGCTAACTAGTGATTTATATACCATTGATATCACAACAGGACAAGAAACCTTTGTTGGTAACATTGGAAATACAGGCGGACTAATGATTGCAATAGCGGTTGACGGAGAAGGAAATATGTGGGGCCACGACCTGGGATTTGATGAAATATGGTCTATTGATAAAACATCAGGTGCGGGAGTATCAGTTGGGCCAACGGGCTTTGATGCGAATTATGGACAAAGCATGTCCTGGGATCCCATTACCAATACAGTGTATTTGGCAGCCTTCAATAATTCTAATTTTTACTTCGAGCTTAGATCGGTGAACCTCGCTTCAGGTTCAACTACCCTGATTGGGCCAGGCTTCTATTATAATGAAGTAACTGTACTTGGCTTCCCTGGATACGAAGCACCTGTTTACGAACTGGTTTCGACAAATCCTTCAACAGGTATGGTAGCTCCGGGCGATTCATTTGATGTGGACGTAATATTTAATAGTACTGGCCTTGAAGCAGGTTACTACACCAATGAATTGCATATCTTCAGCAACGACCTCAATACTCCTGAAGTTGTTATTCCTGTTGCTATTGAGATCTTCCAGCCATTCCTTGAAGTAGAGGCAGGCCATTATTCCAATGAACTGACCATTACACCCATTCCTGATGAACCTGATGGTGGTTTAGATAATATAGAAGACTCTTATATTGAATGTGAAACACCTGAATATCTTGCAGGCACTACCATGGATCTGGAATTCTATCTGTCTCATTATTCGCCGGATTATGAATATCTTGACGGTGTCGCTATAACTTTCCCAGTTGGCGTTACTGTGAATTCAGCATCGGACTGTGGCAACTTACCGTATAATTTTGAGACCGGCCCCGGAGTACAGGTTACCTGGGGGGATATTAATGGTGGATCAGGCTGGGGTGACCAAAATGGCGATGCTTACTTTACAGTGAATGTCACCATTGATCCTGGTTTTACAGGAGAAATGCTAATGGATTGGATGATTGCCGGCGATGCTTACGGCTCTGTACCACACTTTGTGGATGGAACAACTTCGGTTAGCCCATGGGCTCCATTCGAAACTACCTTCAACATTTACCGTGATGGGGATTTGATTGCCGAAGAAGTTGGTGATGTATATGTTGATGATGGACTTGATTCGAATGTGGAATATTGCTACACAGTTACCCAAAACTACGAATCTATTCCGCCATCAGCTCACTCAGAGCTGGCTTGTGGAACGCCTTGGGGCGATGGCGACAAGTGCGAAGTAGCCTTTGAATATGCAGTTGTGGA
>CAZBDF010000435.1:0-4273 GCA_964490385.1 uncultured Lentimicrobiaceae bacterium
TTGCTGAATGTGAATTTGGGGTATAAGTAAATCAAATTAATTTGGAAATTTGACGATGTGCAAATTTGTGCATTGCACCACTACGTGGAAAATTAGAGGCGATTCGTGGAAAAATGCCCAAATATAATGTCCAATAAAGATTGTAGATTTATCTGGAAGCTTGTTTAAAATGGACGTTGAACATTAGATTTGATAATTTAAAAACATCGTTAACATGTTAGCAATAGTGACTTTTTAAGAGCCTGCATGGCGGCTTACTTTGCTAGTCAACAAATAGTTTAATACTTCGCTTAATGCTATTATTACTGAATCTGGCAATATAAATACCTTTGGGTACTATAACGCCAATTTGTTCCTCAGTATTTCCATTAATGCGTTTTGAAAAAAGCTGCCGTCCACAAATATCTGTGATTTGAATAATGCCTACTTCATGACCGGGATTTGTAATGTGGATAATTCCATTTGCATAAGTAAAGTTAACTTTTGAAGCAATAAGTGGCGCCTCAATTCCGGTGGCATTTTTAAAGCTGAGATAAAACCTCCCCATTCCACTTTCGCTTATTGTGCTTGAATAATTATTCCAGCGCAGATCGGTAATTATTCCTTCCTGCCTATCCTCCAAAAGTATGCTGTAGTTGTCTAATTGTTCCTGATAAATAGAAAAAGTATAACCAGCCGTTGTTGAAATATCAACTCCAATTGGTATTTCAATATCTTCGATATTGTTGTCGGGAAGTGCCTGAATGGCAAAATCAAGATCACTACCTTGCAGCAATGCGGAGTAGAGTGCCAAATCAGGGTTGCCTTTCATTTTGGCCACATCATAGGATGGATCCAGCCCGGCAGTCATATTTTCGTTAAAACCAATAGCGGTACTATTTTCGGTTTGATTGCCTGTAACGATAAGTTCGGCAAAAGGCCACATTTCTTTTGATTTATAAAAATTATCGGTGGCATGCTCCTGCATGGCAGTAGTAAACTGCAGGTTACCAGCCGAAACAACTCTAACCATAAAGGCCTGACCCGGTTGAATATAATGCTGGTTTATGGACGTGTAACCTCCAATGGCCGCATTGCTGATCACTTTATAATCATTTCTCCAGTTGGTATAATTTGTTTGCTCGTCCCATATGTAAAGTGCTTCATAACTATCATTGAGCAGTGCTGTGTTAAGGGCCAGGAAATTTTCGGTGGTTGTGGCCGTTGATGTAATCCCTATGGCGCTGGTAAAAGGGTTGCCTGCCAAATTAAATCCCACCCCTTTATCAGCAGTATAGGTTGCCGGAAAAGTTGTGGTGTTTGTAACGATTCCACCTTTAAAGGTGAGTACCCCATTGGAGGCACGGGAAGTGGCATAGCCTTTTGCCGCACCAAATTCAGTGTCGGTAAAGGCCTCAGGGTTGCCGCCCGAACCAAACTCAATCCAGTAATATTGGTCTTCATCCCAGCGAAAGAATTCATAGTTAGTGCCGCTGTTAGGCGTATAGATGGAATTGTTGGTCATGAAACTGGTATTGATGGCTTGTCCTGAAACAGGTGTCGAAACAAAATGCCATTTCGGTGCTCCCGTAAATACATCCAAATATCGCTGAAAAGTAATATTGCCGGATGCTGTACCACCAACGATTAATGAACCCGTTCCCCCTGCTCCTGATTGTACCAACAGTCCCGCATCACCTGCCTCGTTGGTTAGAGTGCCTGAAATGGTCAGGCTTTTTGTTGGTGCAATGCTAACAGATCCACCACTGACTATGTGAAGTTTAGTATGGTCGTAGTTTCCATCAAGCACTGCATCTGCCAATATATTGGCATCCTGGCCGGAAACAGGTAATGCCCCATCTGCCCAATTGCCGGCAAGGCTCCAATTGCCATCCGTTTCGAACCAATTGCTTAGGTGTACTGATGTAATTTGCGCCGAGGCATCCCCCTTTCCATTTCCTCCTTCATATTGCGCATTTAATACTGATGCGGTTGCAAAAACCAGGATTATAGTAATAATATATGTTTTCATTTTAAACTCCTTTTCTTGTTTTTGTTAAACTTTGCATTTATTGTGCAGAACGTACTCCTCTTCCACCTCTATTACCAGGTCTTGCAGTATAATCTAAATTTGTATAATTACGATCAGAAATCCTTAAAGTTTGACTTGTAGATACATATGACGAACCTCGATGACCAGTTCCTACTGCATCACTGCCAGGCCAGTTCGTAACATTAGCCTCTCCGGAAGCATTTAACAAGCCATTTCCATGCTTACCCGTAAAAGCCCTTCCCTCTGAGGTTCCTATGTTAACCGGACGTTCCCAAGCATTGCCACTCATTTCCATATTTCCATAATACCCTGCTCCTGACCTCCTTCTAACGTTATTAGCCTGGCCGTTTCCGGCAAAAATCCCAACCCTCCATAACCCCATCCATTCCCCACTACCAGCATTTGTGTTCTCATAATGGCTGTTTCCTACTGTTAATCCATAGTTTCCGAAAATATTCTCTATATCAGTACCACCATTGCCAGTAATATAGCTTGTATTCTGCACGGTAGTTTCCCCCCAGGCAAATTCATCAGCAACGGCTGAAAGTGTTCCACGGCATGCCTTTTCAAATTCCAGTTCGGTCATTGGCCGTAAACCCGCCCAATCCAGGTATGCTGCCAAATCAGCCCAGCTTAAGCTACCACAGGCGATCCACCTGCCATCGCTGGAATATCCTCCAGAACCATAGCCCAAATAATCACAGTAAAAATTAATAGGATCTGTAGCATGAACGGTCTCGTTACATCGGATGCAAATACGGCGTGAAACAGAAGTTGTATTAGACATGACATAACGGTTGGTAACACTCGTGATACCTGAAGCCAGGTCTGTGGAAGTACGGGCATTTTGCTGTGTCCTGTTCAGGGTATTCAAAAAATCAGTGTATTGCCCCTGTGAGATTTCATACTTCATACAATAAAAGGCATCGTATCCTTTTGGAAAGTTTGTGGGCAGAGATTGAGTAGTTGTATTGTTAAAATCATCGGCCGTATTCATCCCAGCAGCATTATTGTTTCTCATGTTTCCGGAAGAAGAACCTCCAAGGGTTATGCTGTTTTCGCTAGTTATCTGGTAAGCATTGGTTGAATTATAATCGGTAAGTTGTCCTGTAATATCATTACTTGTTCCATCGCCCACATAAAAACTTCCCTGGGGGATGTACGCCATTTCGATGGCAAATACCTGGACATCCACCACATCATCGTCAGCAAGACCATTGTTTCCGTAATTCCAGGCCAGCTGCACACCTGTATTTGTAAAAGTGCCGGTGCCGTTTGCACTTCTGTAGATAAAGACACCCAATCCCGGGTTTGTGGTGGCATGGTAGGCGCTTGCAGGGTCAAGCAATCCAACATCAAGTGTAGTTCCATCGGGCACTGTGTGGTTTGCATTACTGAGCCAGGCATGTGCCCATTCGCCACTTCCAATGCGATATTTAATAAATATCCAGGCGGCATCCCAGTTGCTTGGACCTGTTGACATACGATAGGAATTATCCCAACTGATATCGAATTGCACCAAAGTATAATCATCAGTTGTGTTCTGGCCTGTAAGATATACATTGGTAATGCTAATGTTGTTTGCCTGCAAATCCATTGTTGCAATCAGGATGATGCAGCAAATCAGGAATGTTTTAATTATGAGATGCCTCAATGGTTTCATATCAAATCTCACAAAGTTTAAAAAGTTTTGTTTTTTCATTTTTGTTGACTTTTATGTTTGAAAAGATATTTGTGAAAATGAACCTTCAAATATAAGGTATTTTTTATTGAAAGTCAAGTTTTTCTGCAATTTTATATAGATGTATGTACATCTGCCATGGAATCGAAGGTTTCAATAAGCGGCTACTATTTTGCACATCCGCAGGCGCAGTATTTTAATTTGGGGAGAATTTTAAAAGACCAGGTAGAAGATTATGCCTTACGCAAAAACCTTACTGTGGAAGATGTGGAAAGGTTACTGAATGTGAATTTGGGGTATAAATAGTTTGTAGTTATCCTCTAAGATTTGAAATAGGAATTCCACTTTTAACCCGCCACTTGATAAATAATGGGTTTATATCTCGGCTTGGGAACAGGAATCGCATTATTAATCGCACTGGCAAGCCAACCTTCTTTGGCTTTAATAACTTCAATAAGTGCTTCTTCAGGATTTTCACCAAAGGCAGAACAATATTCCAGATCGGGAATGTCAGCAATGTAGCCATTATCTTCTTCACAGTAGAAAATATTTATGTGGTA
>CAZBDF010000436.1:0-4267 GCA_964490385.1 uncultured Lentimicrobiaceae bacterium
GGATAAAGTTCGCGATTCGGCCTTGTTAAAGTTTATGGTTGTTGCTATTACCGGTTATGGTATGTCAACCTTTGAAGGGCCCTTGCTTTCGCTGAAAAATGTGAATGCCATCAGCCACTTCACCGACTGGACTATCGCACACGTTCATATTGGCGTTTTGGCCTGGAATGGTTTCTTAACTTTTGCCATGTTCTATTGGTTGTTCCCTAAAATGTTCAAAACAAAATTATTCTCCGAGAAACTGGCCAATATCCATTTCTGGCTAGGCACCCTCGGTATCCTTTTCTATGCTGTACCTCTTTATTGGGCAGCCATTACACAAAGTTTGATGTGGAAAGAATTTACCCCTGACGGATACCTTGCATATCCAAACTTCCTGGAAACAGTTACCCAGCTCATGCCAATGTATTACACGCGTATTTTTGGTGGTGCATTGTATTTTGTGGGAGCTTTGCTGTTCGTCTATAATATATTCAAAACTGCCGCTTCAGGAGTCTTTCAGGCCAACGAAGAGGCATCAGCACCCGCGCTTGAAAAGTTACCTAAAAAGCGGATTTTTGGCGAAAAAGTTGGTCCGTGGTTAGAGAGGAAGCCAGTACTTTTTACTTTTTGGGTTTTGGTTGCCATCCTCATCGGGGGTATTGTAGAAATTGTTCCCATGTATTTGATTAAATCAAATATACCTACCATCGAAAGCGTGAAGCCATATACTCCGCTTGAGCTGGAAGGCCGTGATATATACATTGCTGAAGGCTGTGTAGAATGCCACTCGCAGATGGTGCGTCCTTTCCGTTCGGAAACCGAGCGTTATGGCGAGTATTCAAAGGCCGGGGAGTTTGTTTACGACCATCCTTTCCTTTGGGGCTCACGACGCGCAGGGCCAGACCTTGCACGAACAGGTGTGGTTACCGGAAAGATGTACAAAATTGATTCGTGGCATTATAATCACATGATAAACCCTCAGGGTATGAACGCCCAATCAATTATGCCACCTTACCCATGGCTGGCTGAAAAGGATGTGGATCTGGAAGTTACACCAGTAAAAATCAGGGTAATGCAAACGCTTGGCGTACCTTATCCCGAAGGTTATGATGAAATATGTGTTGCAGTCCTGATGGAACAGGCTACTGAAATATCGGAAAACTTGAAAGCATCGGGAATTGAAATTGAACCCCAAAAAGAGTTGGTTGCATTGATTGCCTACTTACAACGACTTGGCCGCGATATTTCAGAGTCATCTGAACATGCAGCCAAGATGCCTGAAAAACTTGAACTTGGTCTTCCAATGCCACTTCCTACTGATGCAGCAGCTTTAGCTTCGGCCAAAGAATTGTATGTAAAACATTGCTTTGCCTGCCACGGTATGTCGGGAGAGGGCAACCCAATTGGGCCAAACCTTACCGACAATTACTACCTTAGCGGGGGTGAACCCGAAGATATTTATACCTTGATTGCCGAAGGTAATATTCTTAAAGGAATGCAGTCGTGGAAGCAACAGCTTTCGGAAGAACAAATGGTTGGCCTCACAAGTTATGTGATGTCACTCGAGGGAACCAATCCACCAAATGCAAAAGCACCCCAGGGTGAACAATACGATAGATAAACTACACGAATATGAGAATCGTCATTCATTATCTCGAAAGCGCTGAAGGTATCGCCATATGGCCAATTATTGGATTAGTGATCTTTTTTAGCTTTTTCCTTTCCCTGATATATTACATTTATCATTTGGACAAAGGATTTGTTAAAGACATGGCCGATGCCCCGCAGGATGATGGTATTGAAAAAAATGAGAATTTAAACAATAATACCGATCTATAAAATGGAAAATAATAATAAAAAAGTTAAATACGACGGCAAGCCATTAGGACATGAATTTGATGGCATTCAGGAGCTCAATAACCCAATTCCACCGTGGTTGCTTTATCTTTGGTACATCTCAGTAATTTTTTCGGTGGTTTATTTTGTGTATTACCACGTATATGGTTTGGGTGATTTGCAAGATGCCGAGTATGAACGTTCAATGGCCAAGGCCGAAGCAAAGCTGGAGAAAAAGCAAAATGACCCGGGTAAGCTGGCAATGGTAGTTTTTACTGATGATGATAACCTGGCAGTTGGGCAGAAAATCTATCAGGAAAAACTTTGTGCAACGTGTCATGGCGCACTTGGCGAAGGAAATGCCATTGGGCCAAATATGACTGACAAATATTGGCTGCACGGTAAGGGTACAATCGAAGATGTATTTAATACTATTAAAGTGGGTGTGCCTGCCAAAGGTATGACGCCCTACAAGGACCAGCTCAATGATGAACAGATGCTCCAGGTGAGTAGCTACATCCTTGTTAAACTAGTAGGGTCGGATCCGCCAAATGCGAAGGAACCACAAGGAGTGCTGGTAGAATAATGTTGGTTTGAATATCATCATTAATAATTTGATTGATGATTGGTGATTTTTGATTTAAGATGAAAGCACATTTCTATCAAATTGAAAATCAACAATCCTTAATCTTAATTTATAAATCAAAGAAAGATCGTAATTGTTTAGGTTCATGGATTATCTACCAAACCCTTATTACCCCATCCCCGCCCCTTCCCCTTAAAGGGAAGGGAGACCAGCCGCACGAGCGACTATTGCAGCAAGTGCGGTGGCATCCTCTCCCTCGAGGGAGATCCAGCCTTGCCGGCTAGGCAGGTTAGAGGGGGCATATGATAGAGGCTATTTGAATGGAATTGATAGTAAGTAGCTAAATAATCACATTTTACGAAATTAAATTAGGAATAGCTATGGCTGGATAACGGAGGTAGCCATTCCATTTTGTAAAACTCTGTCCAACTAAAAAAATGAAAATAATTTTTTAATTTATCCTACTTTCATGGCAAAAGAAATTAAAAGAGATGAATCCTTTCGCGATAGCATTGCTACAATAGATCAGGACGGAAACCGCAAATATGTATTTCCGAAAAAGCCTTCAGGGAAACTTCACAATTACCGGCTGATAGTATCCTGGGTTTTACTGGCAGTTTTCTTTATCACACCATTTATCAAGGTAAACGACGAGCCTTTATTTCTGTTTGATATTGTCAACCGGAGGTTTATTCTGTTTGGACAATTATTCTGGCCTCAGGATAGCTACCTTTTTGCGATACTGATGCTTACAGTAATGGTATTTATCGTTGTATTTACAGTATCACTGGGCCGCTTATGGTGTGGATGGGCCTGTCCTCAAACTGTTTTCATGGAGATGCTTTTCCGGAAAGTAGAATATTTTATTGACGGTGATGCAAACAAGCAACGCAGGTTGGCAAAGCAGGGCTGGAACTTTGAGAAAATCTGGAAACGCCTGATCAAATTCAGCATATTCGCTCTCTTGGCACTGCTCATTTCAAATACACTGTTTGCATGGGTGCTTGGCACCGACAGGCTATTCGAAATCATGCAGGAGCCCATTTCCGAAAATAGAGCGGCTTTCATCGGAATGATGGTTCTATCAGGTTTTCTGATGTTTGTTTATAGCTGGTTCCGCGAGCAGGTTTGCGTTATGATGTGCCCTTATGGACGCTTGCAAAGTGTTTTATTAGATTCAAATACCATTGTTGTAGCTTATGATTATATTAGAGGTGAGCCAAAGGGTAATTACAAAAAAGGGGAAAATCGCAAAGAAGCCGAAAAGGGTGATTGCATCGATTGCAAGGCTTGCGTTGACGTTTGTCCAACGGCAATTGATATCCGCAATGGCACCCAACTGGAATGTGTAAACTGCACTGCCTGTATTGATGCTTGTAATAAAACTATGGATAGGGTAGGGCAACCTTGGGGATTAATCAGGTTTGATTCTGAAAAGGGAATTTCGTTAGGCCAAAAATTGAAGCTCAACGCAAGGTTAATCGCTTACATCGCAGTATTGCTGGCACTTTTTACTTTTTTAAATGTGTTGCTTTTTAGCAGGTCTGATGTGGAGGCGACAATTTTGAGAACTCCGGGATTGTTGTTCCAGCAGCAGGACGATGGCAAAATCAGTAATCTATATAACATAAAAGTAGTTAATAAACGCCGGGAGCAATTCCCGATTGAGATCAAGTTAATGTCACATCAGGGCAAGATTGTTATGGCTGCCGGCGATATGATAGTTCAGCCTGCTGCTTCAACTGAGGGAGTGTTTTTTGTTTATCTCGATAACTCCGATGTAAATGGAAAAATTCCAATAGAACTGGGGGTTTATTCAAATGATGAACTCATTGACGAAATTCATCTTACCTTTGTCGGGCC